>JAQUBU010000099.1 GCA_028686565.1 Syntrophomonadaceae bacterium | reverse complement strand
ATTCCAGGTCCTCCAATAACGGCAGCTGCTCCGGCAGCAGCGGGTTTCATGGCAGCAGCTGCCAGGGCAAAATTATGACAGACTCCGGCACCCACAACCATGCCTACAACAACAGCAGCAGCATCAGTATCCCCTTCACCAGATAAAATAAGCTGCCGCAAAGGACAGCCACCCAGCAAGGTTGCCGTCATTCCCACCAGATAAAGACCCAGGAAATTCCATACATGCTGGGAATGTGCCACCGGCTGAGGAGCAAAACCTGCTTTAAAGAATCCAAAATACAAGTTCAGTAACAAGGCCCCAACGAAAATACCTATAAAGCCCAATAGCAATGTGTTATCCCTGATTAACAGATAATCCCTAATTCCCCCGCTCAGACACAAACGAGTCCGCTGAGCCAGAAATCCAACCCCCAACCCAGCCAACAGACTTATAGCTATAGGGGCAAACATACTGCCTGGTCCTTTGGCACTGAAAAATAGCGGTCCCCCCGCCTGGGGATTGAATATAGTGCCTTTGAGCAATAAAAAGAAGAAAAATGCCATTATAAGCGGCAATATATATGCTCCGGCCTGTGAATGACTATACTCGGCGCGTCCCAGGTTAAAGCCCCGCTTGAGGAAAAATACCCCGGTGCCAACCCCAAAGATAAATCCTATAAACCCAACAACCGCATTATAATCTCCTCCGGCCATCCGCAAGACATCACGCAGGGGACAACCAAGAAAAACCAGGGCCCCGATCATCATAAATACTCCCATAATAAAACGCACAAAGGTTGCCGATCCCCCCCGGGATTTGAATTCACCCGCAAAAAGTGATGTCAGCATTGCACCCAAGACCAAACCAATAATTTCCGGACGCATATACTGTACCAAATCAGCCCGGTGCAAACCTATTGCACCGGCAATGTCCCGCTCGAAACAGGCAATACAAAAGCCCATGTTCGGCGGGTTGCCCAGTTTGACGAGTATAGCCGCGATCGCCCCTATCGCCAAACCAGTCACCAGCATAAACCACTTTGTCCTATCCAAAAATATACCCTCCCTCTGATATTATAACCAATGGTTATAATATATATTTTATTAATTAATTATTCTAGCTCTGCCGTCAATATTCCTCCTTAAATCATTTTTTTAATAAATTTATGCTTATTTTCAAGGATTACAGCAAAACAGGCACCTCCCGGTGCCTGTTTTGCAATTTTTTAATACTTTATCACTTAATTCTATGCTTCAATACGATTGCGCCCATTATTTTTAGCCAGATAGAGAAGACTGTCGACCCTTTTTATAAAATGTTCCATATCCTCGTCGTTGTACTGGGCCACTCCAATACTTATGGTAATCTTTAAATCCTGCTGTTTAAAATTGGCTTGCTCTATCTGTAAGCGAATACGCTGTGCTACCTGCAGACTGTTTTGTAAATCAGTCTGAGGCAAGATAAGCAGAAATTCTTCGCCTCCGTAACGCCCAGCGATATCAACATTCCGCAGATTGTTTTTAATAATCTGTGCGGTTGTTATCAAAACTTCGTCACCTACCTGGTGCCCATAGATATCGTTTACTTTTTTAAAATGGTCCAAATCCATCATCATGATACTTAAAGGGTGATGGTAGCGATACGCCCTCTTAATTTCCGATTGCAGACTTTCCATAGTATGACGATGGTTAAATAATTGCGTCAGGCTATCAGTTGTTGCCTGCAGTTTCAATATACTATTAATTTTTTCCAGCTGCCGGTTCTTCTTCTGCAGTTCCTCGCTCATCCTCCTGCGTTCAGTAATGTCGTTCACAATGGTCAAAAGATATTCCTCAGACTGAACCTTGATCAGGTCCATCGATGCAATACCAACTAGTTTCTGCCCGTTCTTACTAGTAACGATAATTTCATAATCACGCACTCTGCCTTGTGTCATCAAAGCATCCTTAATTTGGTCCCGTTCAGTCTGGCTGCTATATATACCAAGCTCCAGAGAAGTAAAGCCAAGTATTTCCTCACGTCTGTACCCGAGTTTCTCGCAAAAGCTGTCGTTGACTTCGAGATATTTTCCTTCATCCAGAGTACTGATGCTCATCAATGAACCATTATGATAAAAAGCCCGGGAGTATTTGGCTTCGGACAGAGTTATATGGGAAATATCCTTACTAAATCCAAAAAGAACTTTTTCACCGCTCCAATAACCTTTTACGGCTCTTGTTTCAACGGGAATAATCGCTCCGTTTTTGCTCACTAATGGTATCAGACTGTTTATTTCCTGTCCCTGGATTATACCGGCTAAAATATTTTTTGCTTCATCCCGGCTTTCCAGCGGATGAATAAATAATATGCTTTGCCCTACCAGTTCATCTTCTTTATACCCCAGGCGATCCAGAACTGCCTGATTTACTTTATTAATAATCCCCTGCTGGTCCAGCACAAAAAGAAATTCATCTACTGTATTAAAAAAATTTCTGAAATTTTCTTCTTCTCTTTGTAAAACGTTTTCAATTCTTTTCCTTGCACTGATATCAGATTTAGTGCCAATAATTCGCAAAGGATTTCCATCACAATCCCGGCTTACAACCAATCCCCGATCTAAAACCCATTTATACCGGCCATCTTTGCACTTGAGACGATGTTCACTATTATAGTAATGTGTTTCTCCTTTTAAATGTTTTTCCAGGTTTTCATAAACCTCTGTCCGGTCATCAGGATGAATCCGGCTATCCCATTCATCTATGCTGCTGCTGATCTCATCATCGGTATGTCCCAGTATGGCCTTCCATTGCCGGGAGTAAAAAATGTACTTCCTTGCATAATCCCAATCCCAGACTCCGTCCCCGCTGCCTTCCAATGCGAATTTCCACATAGCTTCGCTTTCCCGCAGATTCTCTTCGGTCTGTTTAAGCCGCGTAATATCGGTTAACATTACAATGACGTATTCAGGCTGAGGGCTATATGCAAATACCCAATACCATTTTTTCAGGCTTTGTGAATATTGTTCATAAGTTTTCCGGCTTCCAGCTTGAGCTATTTGGTTGAAAACACTAATAATATTAACTGTTTCAGGAATAAGTGAAGAAAAAGCAATACCAATCCGCCGACCAGTGATATCCGCTGCTTTCAGGCCAAGCATTGCTTGAAATGCCGGGTTCACCTGAACTATCTGATAATCTGTCAGCACTCCTTCTTCATCAGCAATGCCCTTAAAACAAACATAGCCATTAATCATATTATCAACTATGGATTGATGAAAATTCTCAATACAGGCCATATACAACCCCCTCAATATTTAGCCTGATTTTTCTTGGATAAAGAATTAATATATTAATATATCGTATAATAGTCAATGTATTTCATACAAGACTTTTTTTCGACAAAAAACAATAGAATCATAAAGTTATTTGCTTTTTGTCCGGATTTTGTAAGTATATACTTTTGCGCTAAAAAGTGTAAGATATTTTAACCATTTTTAGTATGACTATTATAAGTAATGAAGAAAAGGAGGAAAGAGCTATAAAAAATGCTGTTGAAATACATAATCTTCGAAAAGTATATAAAATAGGAGAACAAAAAGTAATAGCCCTGAATGATGTTTCTCTCAATATTAATGCCGGGGAAATATGCTGTATTTTGGGGACTTCCGGTTCCGGCAAAAGCACCCTTCTAAATCTCATAGCCGGATTGGAGAAGCCCAGCCGGGGCAGTATTCTTATTAATGGCAAAAGAATTGAGCAAATGGATGAAAATCAATTATCCCTGTTCAGACAAAAACATATAGGTTTTATTTTTCAATCTTTTAATCTCCTGCCCGCCTTTTCTGCCCTGGAAAATGTTAGCCTGCCCCTGGCTTTCCGTGGCATGAAAAAACCGGAACGGGACAGATTAGCAGCTTCTATTTTGAAATCTGTGGGTTTAAAAAAACACCTGAAACATAAGCCATCGGAAATGAGCGGCGGGCAGCAGCAGCGGGTGGGAATTGCCCGCGCTTTTGTCAGCAGCCCTCCTATCATTCTTGCTGATGAACCTACCGGGAATCTGGACTCCAAGACTTCGCTTGAAGTTATGCAGCTCATGATGGGACTGGCCCGTGATAACCAACAGACCTTGATAATTGTGACCCATGACAGTAACATTGCCCGTTTCGCTGACCAGGTCGTCTATTTCCTGGACGGAAATATCGAAGAAATCAAATTTAATTACCCGGAAATGGAGGAAAATATCAATGAAGCCTAAATTTATATTGCCAATCCTTGTATTATTTTTGTTTTTTGCTGTACCGGCTTTTTCTTTGCTGAATGTAAACGGGAACACCGGAGAATTGCTTGCTGCTACCGAACAATTTGTCTCTGAAGAACCGAAATTGGTGATCGGCAGAAGCAATTCAATGCCGGTATTCAATGCCGGAGAAGAAGGCACCCTTATTATACCGGTGGAAAACCTCCACAATGGCGAAGCCAAAAATATAAATGTCTCCCTGGTCGTCAGTGATGTGGATAAATTCCCCTTTGAACTTGGTAAAATGTCACTCCAGACCAGTATGAGTTCGATTGGTGGCAATAGCTCGGGCAACGCGATATTTTTTAAAATGAAAGCAGCTCCAACTGCTGAATCAAAGATCTATCCCCTGGGAGTAAAAATCGATTACAGCAGTCAGACCGGCATGTCAGGCAGTGCATCGGACACTATCTACGTAAAGATTGTCAATGATAACAAAATACCGCTCCTAAAGCTGATGGGAATACAATTGGAAAACGATCAATTGGACAGCGGCGAGAGCAAGACTGTTGAGCTAAAGATTATGAATGATGGCGAGTTAACGGCTCGAAATATCGAAGTAAAACTAGCCGGATTTACTGCCAATGGGTTAAGGCTGGACCAGCCTTTGGACACCTTTTACCTGAAAGAATTCAAAGGCAGGGAATTCAAATTTGCACCTTTTAAAATCTACGCTGATCCAAGTATGGAAAGCGGCACCTATCCCCTGGATTTAAGCATGAAATACAAGGATGAATCCAACAAGGATTACAGCAAGGAAGCAAAAGTATTTATTACTGTAGAAGGAACTGGACCGGAAGGTCAGAACAAGAAAGCTACTCCCAAACTAATTATTGACAATTACTCTTATGCTGGTGAGTATGTCCGTGCCGGGGTAGTGTTTCCCCTTCAAATCTCCTTTCTCAATACCAGTCAAGGAAAAGATATTAATAATATAAAAATCAGTTTGAGTTTTGAGGAAAACATGTTTTCCCCGGTGAATAACAGCAATTCTTTCTTTGTTGACAATATCCCTGCAGGCAGCAGTGTACAGCGTATTATAAGACTGAAACCCAAGGTAGATGCTGCCAACAAGAATTACAACATTACTGTGGATATTGAATATGAAGACAGCAAGGGAACCAAGTACACCGGGAAAGAATTAATCGGTATTCCGGTCACCCAGGAAATCAAACTGCTGGCTTCGGAAATTGAGATGCCCACAGAAGCCTTTGCCGGGGCACCTTTAGCCATTTCAGTAGACTATTATAATACAGGGCGTTCTCTAATCCGTAATTTAATGATCCATACCGAAGGAAATTTCAAAGTTAAAGATGGTAATGTATATATAGGCAACCTTGAATCCGGTAAAAGCGATTATTATGATGTTACCATTACCCCGGAGCAAGAAGGCAAAATAACTGGTAAAATTATTTTTGATTATGATGATGATATCGGCAAGCATTACAAAAGTGAAAAAAGCTTCGATATGCAGGTAATGAAACAAGCAGCACCGCCTATGATAAATCCTGCTATGGATATGGAACAAAACAAAGATCCGGTCTGGAAAAAGCCGGTGCTTATTGGGATCGGACTCTTTGCTCTGGGCTTGCTGGGATGGGTTATCCGCCGAAAACGCAGCCGGAAAATAGAGGATGTGAGTTTAGATGAATAGCCTCGATCTGCTAAAGATGAGCTTCAGTAATCTAATGCGCAGAAAGACCCGGACTATCCTCACTTTACTTGGGGTAGTAATTGGAACCAGTTCGATTGTAATAATGCTTTCACTTGGTATAGCCATGGATCGCAGTTTTAAGGAAAGCATTTCCAGGATGGGAAGTTTAAATGTAATCGAGGTCCATTCTTCTGGTGGATTTGCGGGTCCCATGATGATTGCCCAAACCTCGTCTCAAGCTTCAAATGAAGCAAAACTTGACGATAATGCAGTCACCAAGCTGGAAAACATCTCTGGAGTAGAAGCTGTGTTGCCGGCCAAGTCCGCCTATATGCGCATTGCAATCGGCAAAATGGTGGGTGATGTCAATGTAATAGGCATTAATCCCGAACTTATGGAATCCTTTGACTTTAAAACGGAAAACGGACGCTTATTGTTTCCATCAGACAAAGACACCCTGGTTTTCGGCAAGCAAGTAGCTTTCAACTTTCGCAATCCCCGCTTGCGAAATCAGGAATTCAATTATCGTATGTTTAATGGAGAAAATGCACCACCGCCCCCGGTAGATTTGATAAGCAACAAGCTGATAATGACATCCAATTTGCTCTATGGTGAACGCCGCAGTAATACTCCTGCCAATGAAAATGAATCCGCACCGCCCCCGCTGCACCAGGTAAAAGGGGTGGGAATTCTCAGTGAAAGTTTTGGCGAAAAAGATTACAGCGCCTATATGAACATTGCTGTTCTGGAAGCTATACTTAAGGAAGATAATAAATTCACAAAAAATGATGCCCAATCCAGAAAAAGGAATGAGGAGGAGCAATATCAAAATATAAAAGTTAAAGTTAAGGATATTGGGCAGGTTGAAATTGTACAGGAACAGATTAAAGCCATGGGATTTCAAGCCAGCAGCCTATCGGATATGGTCCAATCCATGAAAGATACCTCCCGCAAGATGCAGGCCATACTGGGCGGCATTGGTGCAGTCAGCCTGCTGGTAGCGGCCATTGGTATTACCAACACCATGATCATGAGCATTTATGAAAGAACCCGGGAAATCGGCGTAATCAAGGTGCTGGGAGCCCGGCTGACCGATATCAAAAATCTTTTCCTGCTTGAAGCGGCCATGATTGGTTTTGGCGGTGGCTGTATAGGTTTAATCTTCAGCGGCCTGGTATCTTTTGGTTTGAACAAAATTACAGCAGGTTTTATGGGAAATATGGGAAGCAACACGGGAATCTCGGTTATTACTTTTGAACTCGGCCTTTCGGCAGTAGTTTTTGCCACCATAGTTGGTATTATTTCCGGTTATTCCCCGGCCCGAAGAGCAATGAAACTAAGTGCCCTCGAAGCCATAAGAACTGAATAAAGGCCGGGAATAACCCCGGCCCTGTGTTTGCTGTTAAAATAAATTCCAGTATTCTTCGCAAATTCCGGAAGAAAAATATACCTCCCGTTGGTTTATGGCGGGGGGTTTAATTTTATAATAGTTTTCGGTATCTGCGCAAAATCTGATAGAAAGGCTTGCCGAAAATAGATGCGAAAACAATATTACCGGCAGCATGAAGAGAATCAAAAGCGAAGCTGGCAACATAAACTGCCAGAAGAGTTTTTATAATCAAGGGATAAATAAAAGCCACCC
>JAQUBU010000098.1 GCA_028686565.1 Syntrophomonadaceae bacterium | reverse complement strand
TTCATTGACTGCCTAATTAATAATCTCTCAACCTGAGATTTTTTGGGGTGTTAATAACCACCACCCTTAGTTTAGTGCGGCCCAAAAGTAGAAGTATTCATAACAATGACAGGAAGGCGCTGCGCTTGCAATGATAAGCACAATAGTTATGTCGCATAACATGTCAACTACGAAAGTTGGGTAATTAATTGGGCTATGGGAACGATATTTATTAAAAAGAGAGTGAGTGGGTGTTAGAGGTTCAAGGGTTAAATCCTTTGTTAATATATTTCATCCTTCAGCCTTACAACAGATGTGCCTGGCGCCGTCAATAATGTAGAATAGAAAATACCCTGCGGGTCACAAGCAAGCACTCATGAAATTTTTGCATGGTGTAGATAAATTGTATGAAAGAGTAAATAAAAAGCGGGAGGCAGTTAATGTTAGATAAAGATTTACTTTCCAGGGTACTGGATGAAGCTCTAAAAAAAGGCGGAGATTTTGCGGAGATTTATATTGAAGAAAAACAGCTTAACAATATTTTTTGCGAAGATAATAATATTGAAAAAATAAACAGCGGGCGTGAAAAAGGAGCCGGGATCAGAACGGTAAAAGACGGTAATACCGCTTATGTTTATACCAATGACTTATCTGCTGAAGGGCTGTGCAAAGCGGCTGCCGTAGCCAACCATGCAGCCAGTGCCGAGGGCCGCAATATTGATCGGGAAATTAACTTGAGTTTAAAAAAACCGCGCTTTGCGATTGATTATAAGCGTTTACCTGAAAACGTAAATATTGAAGAAAAAATAGAGCATGTTCTGGCTGCCAATAAGAGAACCAGGGATTTTGCCCAAGGGATACGACAGGTTACAGTAGCTGCAGGTGATATGCAGCGCAGAATTCAGATAGCTAACAGTAACGGGGATTTAATTGAGGAAGAACAGGCAAGAGTAAGGTTGATAGTAAACGCTATTGCTGCAGGAAACGGCCTGGTGCAGACAGGTTATGAATCGGCAGGAACGGTTGGAGGATGGGAACTGCTGGATGTCATCAACTTTGAAGAAATGGGAGAAAAAGCTGCTCGTCTGGCAGTTGAAATGTTGTCAGCCAAACCGGCCCCGGCAGGACGGATGCCGGTAGTAATGGCTGCAGAAGCTGGCGGCACTATGGTGCATGAGGCTTGTGGACATGGTTTGGAAGCTGATTTGGTGCAAAAAGGCCTGTCGGTATATGGCAACAAACTTGGAAAGATGGTTGCTGCCCAAGGGGTAAGTGTTATAGATGACTCTACTTTGCCAAACCGATATGGCAGCTATAGATTCGATGATGAGGGTAATCACGGACAAAGACAGGTTTTAATAGATAACGGGGAACTGAAGGCTTACCTTTATGATCATCTCACAGCTGCCAAAGCAGAAGAAAACTTCAGTGCCAATGGACGTCGCGAGTCTTATCAGCACAAACCCATTCCGCGTATGAGCAATACTTTTATTGCTCCCGGTAACGATGCTCCGGCAAAAATCCTTAAGGACACCAAAAATGGTTTACTGGTCAAAAAAATGGGTGGGGGACAGGTTAATACCACCAACGGCGATTTTGTTTTTGATGTTCAGGAGGCTTATATAATAGTTGATGGTGAAGTGAAACATCCAGTTCGTGGAGCTACACTGACTGGAAATGGCCCTCATGTTTTGGGAAATATCGACATGATTGGAAATGACCTGGGCTTTTCTATTGGCACCTGCGGCAAGGACGGGCAGGGGGTTCCAGTTTCTGATGCCCAGCCTACCATAAGGATCAAGCAGCTTACGGTAGGCGGCACTGCGATCGAGAATGAAGTCCATATTAAAAAGATCAGAAGAAAGTAGGTTAATGTGTATGGAGAATCTGCTTAGTGCAGCAGGAGAGCGGGTTATTAATAGTGCCCGTAAAAAAGGAATCGAAGCTGAAGCCTTTCTTTTGCATGATAAGGAATTAAGCATAGAAATTATTGATGGTCGTATGGATACCCTTAAAGAAGCTGAGGAAACGGGGCTGGGCATAAGGGTAATTAACGACGGGAAGTTGGGTTTTGTCTACACCAGCGACTTATCTGCTTATGCTATAGAAGAAGCACTTGATCATGCGCTCAGTATTTCCCGTTATACGGTTGCTGATCAGCATAATCAGCTGCCGGAGGGGAATTTTGCTTATCCGGTCATGGATCTTTATGATGATAATATTATCTCCACAAGTCTTGAAGCAAAGATTGAAATGGCCCGGCAAATAGAGAGAGTTGCCCGTTCCTGTGATTCCCGGGTGCGAATAATTGAGCGGGCCGGTTATAATGATAATGAATTTACAGCGGTGATAATGAATACTCATGGCCTTTATGCCTCTGGCCGGGCTAATTCCTGTGGTTTATATATTTTTCTGGTGGCGCAAGAGGGCAATGATGCCCAAAACGGTTTTTCTTTCTCCAGTAAAAAATGCATTCGGGATTTGCAGCCGGAGGCAGTAGGAAAGGAAGCAGCCCGGCGGGCAGTCAGGAGTCTAAATGCCCGCAGCATAAATTCTGCGCAATTGCCTTGCATCCTGGAACCCTATGTAGTTACTAAATTTTTAGGGTTATTGGCTCAAAGCGTTGATGCCGGTGCGGTACAAAAAGGCAAATCTCTATGGGGAGAACAAACTGGGCAGCTGGTAGCTTCCGAGCATTTTTCTTTACTGGATGATGCTACCTATGCTCAGGGAATAGCAGCCTTTCCTTTTGATGGAGAAGGAGTTCCTGCCCGGCGTAATATAGTTATTAAAGACGGTGTTTTACAAACTTTTCTATATGACAGTTATACTGCCGGCAAAGCCGGAGTGGAATCTACCGGCAACGGACACCGCGGCTCTTTCCGCAGCCTTCCCTCCGTGGGCACAAGTAATTTTATGCTTCAAGCGGGCTGCGAAAGCCCGGAAAAACTGATAAGTGAAATAGAAAAGGGATTTTATGTTACGGAAATAATGGGCATGCATACTGCCAATCCCATATCAGGAGACTTCTCTCTGGGGGCTTCGGGCCTGATGATTGAAAATGGAATGCTAACTTATCCGGTAAGGGGAGTCACTGTAGCAGGAAATATGGTAAACTTTTTTAAGGATATTGAGACCCTGGGAAATGATCTCTGTTTTTTCGGGTCGCGAGCTGCGCCTACTGTCCGTTTGCGCAGTATGAGCATTGCCGGTGAATAGGAGGAATATGCATGGGTGGTCATATACTGGTTATCAATGGACCAAATCTTAATTTATTAGGATCGCGTGAGAAGGGTATCTATGGCGAAGTGAGCCTTGAAGACATAAATCGCGAATTAAAAACTGTGGCCATAGAGCAGCAAGTGGAGATAAACTTTTTTCAGTCCAATCATGAAGGGGAAATTGTAGATAGGATACAGGAAGCACGAAGAGAGACAGATTGTATTATAATTAATGCCGGAGCACTTACTCATTATAGTATTGCTGTTCATGATGCTTTACGGGCTGTAGCCATTCCGGTAATCGAGGTACACATGTCAAATATTTATGCACGCGAAGCGTTTCGCCAGCAGTCCCTGATCTCACCTATAGCGGTGGGAGGAGTATTTGGCTTTGGGGCATTAAGCTATAGAATGGCCTTGCTGGCTGCCTGTAATACTTTAAAGGATATATCTGGTCTAGAGGTGAAAAGTGAATAAAGAACGACTTGCCAAATTACTGCTTAGTATGGAAAATAACCAAATAGATGCCTTGCTGGTTAGCAAACCGGAAAATATTCGCTATCTATCGGGATTTACCGGGGGCAGTGATGCCCGGTTGCTGATCAGTGACCGGGAAAATTGCATTCTAAGTGATAATCGCTATTGGGAACAGGTAACCTTGGAGTGTCCGGGATGGCAATTTTGGGAGGTAAAACCACCGGGATATAATGAGTTAAGAAAATTAAGCCAACCCTATAAGCGCATGGGGGTGGAGAGTCATTATATTACATATCAGTTTTTCATGGACTTGCAAAGCATACTGGATGTAAAAATTGTTGCCCTGAGCGGATTAATAGAGAAGTTGCGTCTTTGTAAGGAAGAATCCGAACTGGAATGCTTGCGGACAGCGGGGCAAATTGGAGATGCGGTATTTAAGGACATATGCGGATTCCTCAAAGCAGGGCAAAGTGAAATGCAGATAGCCAACCAGATTGTCTTTTGGTTAAAAGAAAAGGGCTGTAATAAAGAAGCATTCGATACTATTGCAGTAAGTGCAGAAAATGCCGCATTACCGCATGGTCAACCCGGAAAAAGACAAATTAAAGCTGGCGACATGCTGACGATGGATTTTGGGGGCTTCTATCAGGGTTATGCCGGCGACATGACCCGGACTGTTGTATTTAACAAGCCGGATAATCATTTTCGCGAAAATTATCTTAAAGTACTGGAAGCACAACAACTAGGAGTAAGCATAATCAAGTCAGGAGTACCCTGTCGGGAAGTAGACCAGGCTGTACGAAATTGTCTGAAGAAGTATGATTTGGACCAATATTTTATACATAGCACAGGACATGGTCTGGGTTTGGAGATTCATGAACAGCCCCGGATTTCTCCTGTAAGTGAAATACTTTTATTGGAAAATATGGTAGTTACTATAGAACCGGGAATTTATATTCCGGGCTGGGGAGGAATTCGTATAGAGGACAGCGTAATTGTAAAAAGCGAAGGATGTGAGTTGTTGACTCACTCTGATAAAAACCTGATAATTATTTGAATTTGGAGGGATAAGATGATATCGGTTAATGATTTCAAGACCGGGGCTACTATTGAATTGGACGGGCAGGCTTTTCAGGTCGTTGAGTTCCAGCATGTCAAACCAGGTAAAGGGGCTGCCTTTGTAAGAGCTAAATTAAGAAATGTAAAATCGGGCGGAGTTGTGGAGAAAACCTTCCGCGGCGGGGAAAAGGTTCCCAAGGCTCATTTGGACCGGAGGGAAATGCAATACTTATATAATGATGGTGAAAGTTTTGTCTTCATGGATACGCAGAACTATGAACAAATCAATGTGAGTGAGGCAGCCATGGGGGATAATGCCAAATGGTTGCTGGAAAACATGAACATAAATGTACTGTTTTTTCAGGAGAATATCATTGGCATTGAAATACCCAACTTTGTGGAAATGAAGGTTGTTGATACTGAGCCAGGGGTTAAGGGAGATACAGCTACCGGAGCAACGAAGAATGCATTTTTAGAAACCGGCGCAGTAGTGCAGGTGCCATTATTTATAAACACTGGTGATCGGCTGCGCATTGATACTCGTACTGGAGAATATATGGAAAGAGCTTAAATAAAATTTATCCTGGTTTATTTCCTCCTTTTTAGTCAAATAATAATATTAGCATTGAGTTAATTCAGAATGTAAAAAGGAGGGTGTCAGGTGAAGGATATTTCCGAAAAAGTCAGTTACCTGCAGGGTTTAAGTGAAGGTCTTAATATTCGTGAAGGAAGTCCACAGGGTAAGATCATATCAGGTATTCTTAGTGTACTTGATGAAATGGCTGATGGTATAAAGGATATCAAGGAGGAATATGAGGAACTAAAAGATTATATGGAAACCATTGATGACGATCTTATGGAACTGGAAGAGGAATGGCTTAGCGAAGACAGGTCTTTTATACAAACCAGATGTCCCAAGTGTGGAGAACAGCTTCATTTTGAATCGGATATTCTGGATGATGATGATAGTATCGAAATTATTTGTCCCAATTGTGATGAAGTAGTTTTTGTCCACGAAGGTTGTTTTGATTTTGAACCATCTTTAGATGATGATGATATCGGCAGTAAAGTATCGGTAACGGAGAATATTTCTCCTTCCTAAAAACATATTAAAGATTTAGGGGACAATCAGTTTGGCATATGCCAAACATGATTGTCCCCTTTTTGTTGGAATAAATTACTCTATTATCCAATATCTATTTAGAGGTACAAACCTAATGATTTTGCTTAAAAAGCAAGGTGGTGTTCAGAACTGTTTGGAGATAAGGAGAGAATTCGCAAAGAAATAAGCCCTTATCTGTCAGCGAGCATAAGGGAAAGAATGCTGGGTTTACCTGAAGAGTGTTATGCAAAATTGGAGGAAATTCGCATTCGCTCCGCCAAACCGTTACAGCTTAGAATTGGTGAAAAAGATTATGGATTAAATCTGCGCGGCAAGCTTATTGAGAATCTAAACGATTCATATATGATCACGGCAGATGACATTTATCGTATCCTGGCCTCTATCAGTGACAATTCCTTATATGCTTTTGAAGAAGAAATAAGAAGAGGGTTTATAACCATTCCCGGAGGACACCGGGTGGGACTTGCCGGTCAGGTAATATTGCATGGCAATGACATCAAGACCATAAAAGAATTTTCCGGTATTTGTTTCCGGGTAGCCCGTGAGGTCAAGAATTGCGCACAAGCGCTTCTACCTCAGATTTGTACAGGTTATAAAGGTACTGCAGTAAATACTCTGATAATATCACCGCCCCGCTGCGGCAAAACCACGGTGTTAAGGGATCTGGCGAGGCTGCTCTCCTTGGGTGACAAACTAGTCGGGGCACAAAATGTGGTAATTGTTGATGAGCGTTCAGAAATTGCCGGCTGTTATCAGGGGATTCCCCAACTCGATATAGGACCTCGTACAGATGTACTGGATTCCTGCCCAAAGGCAATTGGGATGATGATGGCAGTTCGTTCGCTTTCACCTCAGGTCATAATAACCGATGAGATCGGCAGCAGAGAAGATTTGCAGGCTGTAAATGATTGTGTTAATGCTGGAGTCGCGGTAATTACCAGTATTCATGCAAACAACCTTAATGAAGTAAAAAAACGTCCTCTGTTAAGCGAATTGCTGAATACTGGAGTATTTAAAACCGTGGCAGTTTTATCCCGGCGCAACGGACCGGGCAGCGTGGAAGAGGTTATCAGGTTCGAACCATAAGACTCCGAAGTGAGGCCTTAGAGGTAAGGGGTGAGGTGAAGTAATTCCAAACTTTATGGCTATTTACTGGAGTTAGGCCTCGGGCATGGGGAGGTAATAGGATGTGGATAAAAATGTTAGGCATAATCTGTATAATTTCCGGCTTTGGGGCATGGGGTCTGATCGGAGGGCGAACTCTTGACAAGAGGGTGGCGCAGATCAAGGAAATAAGGATGGCTTTAGGCTTTTTGGAAAAGGAGATCAGCTGTATGTATATCCCACTGCCAAGAGCATTGGAAAGAACTGCTCGTTTTTGCAAGAAACCCACGGCGATTCTTTTTGCGGAAAGTTCCCGGAAGCTGCAAAGCAGGGAAGGGGCGACTGCCAATGAGGCCTGGTCTCATGGTTTAAATGAATTGAGACGTGACTCCGATCTTAAAGAAAAAGACCTGGAATTACTGGCTGCTGCCGCTTCGCAATTGGGTATGTCAGATGTTATGCAGCAAAAGAAGATTTTTAATCTCCTTCAGGAGGAATTGGCGATTTTGGAAGCCAAAGCCTGGCAAGATGCGCAAGCAGGCCGTAAGCTCTGGAACTACGGCGGCTTCATGATAGGAGCCTTGATAGTCATACTATTATTATAATTAAAAATTTTTGAATTCTAAATTATTAATTAATGG
>JAQUBU010000097.1 GCA_028686565.1 Syntrophomonadaceae bacterium | reverse complement strand
GAATAAATCAAGCACAGGCAGGAAACCGTCTGGGAATGGTATCCAATACAATACAAAGATATGCTGAAAATAACGGTTTTTCAGTTGTCAGGCAATTTGTAGGTCATGGAATTGGCCGGTCAATGCACGAGGACCCCCCTATACCCAATTATGGCAAACCTGATCGAGGACCTTTCTTAAAGGAAGGCATGACACTGGCGATTGAGCCCATGGTTAATGTGGGATCATTTGAAGTGAACACCAGATCAGATGAGTGGACTGTAGTGACGCGAGATAGAAGCTTTTCCGCTCACTTTGAGCACAGTATAGCAATAAGTGACGGGGGACCTGAAATCCTCACTTTGCGGTAATGGGGGTGGTCGATTGGATGACAGAATAGGAAAAATAGTTTATTCCAAAACCGGCAGGGACAAGGGCAGGATGTTAATAGTCGTAGAAGTTGTTAATGAACGACAGGTGCTTGTAGCAGACGGTGAGTGGAGAAAGATAGAAAATCCTAAAATGAAAAATGTAAAACACTTGCAATGGACCAAGAATAAAGCCGAAGATATTATTAGCTGCCGGCGCCAAGGGAAGATACCTGATAACCATATCATTAGAAAGAGTATCAAAATGATACAGGACACAGGGGAAGGAGGTCTGGTGGATGGCTAAGGAAGATGTAATAGAGGTCGAGGGGAAAGTAATTGAACCACTCCCCAATACTATGTTTAAAGTTGAATTGGAAAATGGCCACAAGGTGCTCGCCCATATATCTGGCAAAATGAGAATGAACTTTATCAGGATATTACCTGGTGATCGGGTTATGGTTGAATTGTCACCCTACGATCTTAATCGAGGGAGAATCATATATCGTTTTAAATAGAATCGCTTTTCATTGTTTCATTAAGGAGGTAAATGTTATGAAAGTAAAGCCATCAGTTAAACCAATGTGTGAAAAGTGTAAGGTTATCAAACGCAATGGCAAGGTTATGGTACTTTGCGAAAACCCCAAACACAAGCAGGTACAAGGATAAGTCAGTTAGTTGCTCTGTTTTAGAATTAAAACGCTAAGCAAGTGTAAAATTATTAAGGCGAGGTGAATATTTTTGGCTAGAATAGCTGGTGTTGACTTACCCCGGGATAAGAGAGTTGAAGTATCCCTTACTTATATTTTTGGGATAGGCAGACCTTCAGCCCGGAAAATATTAGCAGATGCAGGTATAAATCTTGATACAAGAGTAAAAGATTTAACCGAGGAAGAGATTTCCAGGTTAAGAGAAACTATTGAAAAAGGCTATCAGGTAGAGGGTGACCTGCGCAGACAGGTTAACATGGATATCAAGAGACTGATGGACCTGAGTTGCTATAGAGGTATCCGTCACCGTCGCGGTTTACCGGTCAGAGGGCAGAACACCAAGACCAATGCAAGAACACGCAAAGGTCCCAAGCGTACTGCCGGTGGTAAGAAAAAATAGCCTTAAAGGAGGAAAAATGAGTGGCACGAAGGACAACGACAAGGGTTAAGCGACGTGAAAAAAAGAATATCGAACACGGTATAGCCCATATCAAATCAACCTTCAACAATACGATTATATCTATAACCGATAAACATGGAAATGCTATAGCCTGGGCTAGTGCAGGAACTATAGGCTTCAAGGGATCTAGAAAAAGCACCCCGTTTGCCGCGCAGCAAGCAGCAGAAAACGCTGCCAAGTCGGCTATGGAGCATGGGTTAAAAGAGGTAGAATGTTATGTTAAGGGTCCAGGTGCAGGCCGTGAAGCTGCGATCAGGTCCCTACAAGCTGCTGGACTGGAAGTCAGTGTGATCAAAGATGTTACGCCAATTCCACACAATGGCTGTAGGCCACCTAAGAGAAGAAGGGTTTAAGGAGGTAGTGGTATAAGTGGCAAGATATACTGATTCGGTCTGTCGCCAGTGTCGCCGCGAAGGAGAAAAGCTGTTCCTCAAGGGAGATAGATGCTATTCGGAAAAATGCGCGGTTACCAGAAAAGCTTATGCACCCGGGGCACATGGACAGGGACGTAAACAAAAACCCAGTGAATATGGAATTCAATTAAGAGAAAAACAAAAAACCCGGAGAATATACGGCTTATTGGAAAAACAGTTCCGGAACTACTTTAAAAAGGCGGATCGTCAGCAGGGTATTACCGGTGAAAATCTCCTGATTCTGCTGGAGAGACGTTTGGACAATATTGTTTATAGAATGGGTTTGGCTGCTTCTCGTAAAGAAGCTCGCCAGCTAGTTACACATGGGCATTTTACCCTTAACGGCAAGAAAGCCAATATTCCATCCATACTGACCAAAGTTGGCGATGTAATCCAGGTCAAGGAAGGTAGCCGCAGTTCTTACAAATTTCAAGATTTGAAAGAACAGGCTGCTTATAAAACGCCTCCTGAGTGGCTGAGCGTTGATGTAGAAAATATGACGGGGACTCTTCTGGCCTACCCGCTTAGAGAACAGATTGATACCCTGGTAAACGAGCAGCTCATTGTAGAACTCTATTCCAGATAGATAATCTCTAAGCCCCATGAAGCAACTGAATTTTAAGGGGCTGAATTGAGGTTGAAATTTGAATGCCGGTCGATTTAAAAGGAGGGGATAAATTAATGCTAGAGATGGAAAAACCACGTATTGAGTGTGTTGACAAAGATCCTAGCACAAATTACGGAAAATTTGTGATAGAGCCCCTGGAAAGAGGATATGGCACAACACTGGGGAATTCCTTACGTCGGGTTCTCTTATCTTCCTTGCCGGGTGCAGCTGTCACAGCTATAAAAATTGACGGGGTATTGCATGAGTTCTCAACGATCCCTAATGTACTCGAAGATACGACTGAGATAATTTTAAATATCAAAAAGTTGGTTTTAGGCTATAGCGGCAATGAACGCAAGATAATAAGGCTTGAGGTACAGGGCAGCAGGGAAGTTACTGCCGGTGACATAATTCCCGATGCTGAAGTAGATATCCTTAACCCGGAATTGCACATAGCCAGCTTGGATCAAGATGCCAAACTGGAAATGGAAATGTATGTTGAACGGGGAAGGGGTTATATCAGTGCTGATCAGCAGCCTAATAAGAATGTTGATATCGTGGGTTTAATACCTATAGACTCAATTTATACACCGGTTAACCGGGTCAACTATACAGTTGATAATGCTCGAGTAGGAAAGAGAACTGACTACGACCGGCTAACGCTTGAAGTATGGACTAATGGCAGTATAAGCCCGGAAGAATCAATCAGCCTGTCAGCACAAATAATTATCGAATACTTAAAACTATTTACGGAAATCGATGACACTTATGCTGAAGTTGAAATCCTGGTAGAAAAAGAAGAAGAAAAGAAAGATAAAGTTCTGGAAATGTCTATTGAGGAACTGGAACTTTCGGTACGTGCCTCGAATGGACTGAAGCGCGCCAGTATCAACACGGTGGGCGACCTTATTGGTAAAACCCGTGAAGAAATGAGCAAAATAAGAAATCTAGGCCAGAAGTCTTTGGAGGAAATTGAAAGAAAACTAAAAGACCTAAATCTAGCATTTAGGAAAGCTGAAGATTAGAAAGGAGGGGCCCCAGTGAGTTATCGCAGACTAGGGCTCAGAAGTGATCATAGAAGAGCAATGCTCAGAAATGTTGTAACTTCCTTATTGGAAAAGGAAAAGATTATTACTACCGAAACCAGAGCAAAGGAAATAAAAAGAATAGCAGAAAAAATGATCACCCTGGGCAAAAGAGGGGATTTGCATGCCAGACGGCAGGCAGCTTCATATCTTATGAGCGAAACCGTAGTACAAAAGTTATTCAGTGATCTTGCCGAGCGTTACAACGAACGCCAGGGAGGCTACACCCGGATAATCAAGACTTCCTATCGTAAGGGTGATGGGGCACCTATGGCTATCATTGAATTGATAGACTAAATGATAGCTGTAAGGAACGCCAGTTACTGCTACCCTGATGAAGGGCAGTTTGCTTTAAAAAGAATCAGCCTGGATATTAAGGAAAAAGAAATTCTGGGAGTAATTGGGCGCAATGCGTCAGGTAAGTCGACATTGGCCCGGCTTTTAAATGGGATTATCATACCTGTTAATGGGCAGGTCGAAGTAGATGGACTTGACAGCGCGGTTCCTGAAAATATTGAATTAATCAGGCAAAAAGTAGCATTGCTGCAGTCAGAGCCTGATAATCAATTGGTTTCTAATATTGTTGAAGAAGATGTAGCATTTGGACCTGAGAATCTAGGTTTGGAATCCAATGAAATAAGAAAAAGAGTTGATACCGCTCTGCAAATGGTATCAATGGAGGATTATGCAAAATATCCTCCTTATCTTTTGTCCGGAGGGCAGAAACAACGGGTATGTATTGCAGGAATGCTGGCTATGCAACCAAAATATATGATTTTAGATGAGCCGACTACCATGTTGGACCCGCAGGGTAAGAAGGATGTAAGGAGAACACTGGCAAAGTTAAAACAGGAGCAAAGTTTGTCAATCATCGTAATTTCGCATGACTTTGATGAACTGCTTCAAACCGATCGACTGGTAATAATTGATCAGGGAGAAATAATACTGGAGGGCAACAGCAGAGATTTGTTGGTGCAGATGGATGTTTTAAGAAGTGTTGGTTTAAAAGGATTGGAAATTACCAGACTTATTGAAGAAATCAATAAGTCTGGTTATGGCATTGCCAAAAACATTTTAAATGCAAATAGATTGGTTGAGGAATTATGCCGATTGAAATAGAAAATCTTGTTTATATATATCAAAAAGGAACCCCATTTGAAAAGATCGCTATAAACAATCTCTCTTTGAAAATAAATGATGGTGAAATAATTGGGATAATGGGGGTAACCGGATCGGGAAAATCTACCCTGCTGCAGCTTTTAAATGCATTGCTGACGCCGTTCGCGGGGAATATTGCCATTAACGGACTCTTATTGAGCAAGATGAAAAAAAAGCAGTTAGCAAAATTGCGTCAGCAAGTAGGCATGGTATTCCAGTATCCGGAACAGCAGATATTTGAGGAATGCATTTTTGATGAAGTGGCATTTGGTCCGCTCAATATGGGATTGGATGAGGTTGAGGCAGAAAAACGGGTTGTAGAATCTTTATGGCAGGTGGGGCTTGATCCTCAATTATACAAGGAGCGTTCTACCGCTAAACTAAGCGGAGGAGAGAAGCGCCGCCTGGCAATTGCAGGTATTCTGGCTTTAAACCCGCGTTATTTGCTGCTGGACGAACCTACTGCAGGGCTCGATCAGGAAATGCAGACTTTGCTCCTCGATAATCTTCGTGAACTGCACCAGATCAGGGGAATGACCATAGTAATGGTTTCTCACCACCTGACCCATATACTTGATTTATGCGAGCGAATTATAATAATGGATAATGGCTCTGTTTGTGCGGATACGAGTTCAGACCAGCTTTTGAACAGTGCTCTGCAACTTGACAAATTGGGCATAGATTTGACACCATCTTTGGAAGTGGTGCATCAATTAAATCAAAAGGGATGGGGAATTGCTTTATCACCACGAAACCCGGAACAAGCCGGTCGTTTAATAACCGAAAAGCTTGCAAATAAATCTTTTGAATTATAACGAAATGAAAGTTGGAAAGAAAAATATTAATTACACTTTATGCCTTGAGCTAAAGCAATGGTATAAATATGTTCCCTGCTTCTTTAAGCGGGCCGGATTATTATTAATAAACAGGTGGCGGGTTTTGATCATCCATCTTGTTGCAGCGGTGTAAAAGAAATGCTCCGCAGTTCTTTCGATGCTTAAATACCAAAAGTGGCAGTTCATAAATGCCCCATACAATTAAGAGGTTTTACGAGCCGACGGTAGGAGAGTAACTATGTTTAGCAATTTGAGTCTGGGTCAATATATTCCAGCGGTTTCACTAATTCATGCCCTTGATCCGCGCGGCAAAATAATTGCAACTTTTATGCTTATGTTAGCTGTTTTTCAGGCAGGATTTTCACAACAACTAGCTGTCTTGTGCGTTCTAATCATTATATTAATTTTGTTAAGCAGGGTTAATATCAAAATGTATTTTAAAGCCCTTAAACCTTTTGCCTTGATAATAGTTATCACTATGATAATCCTGCTATGGTTAACACCCGGAAATATTCGATTTGAATTTGTAAATATTCGTATTACTGTTGAGGGCTTGGTGGCTGCAGCATCATTGGGAATACGTTTTACGATCTTGCTTTTGCTGGCGCGTTTCTTAACTCTCACCACCAGCCCTATGGCTATGACGGACGCGGTGGAGCGCTTGCTCAAACCATTACGTTTTCTGGGTTTTCCGGTCCATGAACTGGCTATGATAATGAATATCAGCTTGAGGTTTATTCCTTTGTTCTTTGAGGAGGCTGACCGCATTAGAAAGGCGCAGCTTTGCCGAGGCGCTAATTATCAGGAAGGCAGTCTTAAACAAAGGATAAAAAAGCTGCGTTCCATCGTTTTGCCGATATTTAAGATTTCGCTGCAGAGAGCTGACGAATTGGCAACAGCCATGGAGTTAAGAGGCTACCAGGGTGGAAAAGGAAGAACGCAATTAAATGTACTCCGTTTTCACTGGCGCGATTTTATCTTTTTAGGTGTGCTGGGGATTATTTTGCTGTTTATTATGTTTTAACAAATTGTTCTGTGGATTTTTACCTTATGAAAAAGTTCAGTATTTTGGTTTGCCAGGCATAAATTATGCGGCCAGCACTCATGCCAAGAAGCATCCCTGCAGGATTAATTGCTGCATAATCTGACATTAGTGGAGCATATTAGCCAAAGAACGTTTCACATTGATAACAAACCTTTTTGCACTGCATTTTCTCTTGGGGCTTTATAATAGGAAATCAGGAGGTCGGGCTGGATGAAGCGGGTTAAACTGGTGCTTGAATATGACGGCAGCAACTATCATGGCTTCCAAATACAAAAGAATGCTGACACTGTTCAAGGCAGGCTTGAACTTGCTATCAGTCGTTTGAGTGGTGAAAAAATTGCCATGACCTGTGCCGGGCGAACAGATGCCGGGGTCCATGCGTTAGGACAGGTAGTTGCTTTTGATAGTTCAGCAAGTATACCAGGAGAAAGATGGACAATGGCCCTAAATGCTTTTCTTCCTGAAGATATTCAGGTTTTAAAAAGCCATTATGTAAAAGCGAATTTCAATCCCCGTTTTGATGCACAGAGCAAACGCTACATCTATAAAATATTGAGAAACAAAAATCGCAGAGCATTTTATCGCAATCTAGCATTATGTAATTCTGAGAATCTGGATATTGGCTTAATGCAAGAGGCGTGCAAATATATCGAAGGGCAACATAGTTTCAGAGCATTTTGCGCCAGCGGGTCGTCAGCCAAAACATTCGAAAGAACGGTAAGCAATTGCTTTTTGGCAGAGAAGAATAATTGGCTGACTATGGAGATCGAAGCAAACGGATTTCTGTATAATATGGTTCGTATTATAATGGGTACTTTACTGGAAGTCGGGCGAGGCAAATATTCTCCGGCCTATATTGAAGAGATTATTAGATCTCAGGACAGAACACTGGCAGGGCCAACTGCGCCTCCGCAGGGGCTATACCTGAAGGAAGTAAAGTATAACGAGGCTTAAAAGATGCAGAAATATGAAAAAAATATATTGTTTTCTTGACAGGAAAGGTTTGTTTTAGATAATATTAAAA
>JAQUBU010000096.1 GCA_028686565.1 Syntrophomonadaceae bacterium | reverse complement strand
TTTGAAACCCTGATCCCTGATAACGGGGTTTTAATTGAACGTATAGTATCGACCGGGCAGGTGTCGCCGCCCGGTTTCTGGTATGAGCAGGAACGGGATGAATGGGTGGTCTTGCTGCAGGGTCAGGCCCGGCTGGCATGGGAAGACGGCAGGAGCTTGGAGATGGGGGCTGGTGATTGGGTGTTAATTAACGCGCGGGAGCGTCATCGGGTAGAATACACTTCCCATGAACCGCCCTGTATCTGGCTGGCGGTTCATGGGAAGCTGCGCTAAAACAACTGATGCGGCATAAAAATTTAGCCATGATTAATTTACTTGTTTATTTCAGAACCCCGGAATCTTTAAAAGCTATGCGCTGCTCATATTGGCATTATTTAACAGAGAGAGAAACTGCGGAGCAATTTCTTTCGCACCGCTGCAACAAGGCGGGGGATAGGAACCCGAGCGCCTGTTTTGCTAATAGGAACCCTATCACTTAAAGAAAACGAGGTACATCTTTTCGCCTCGTTATAGATTTTTGATTTGCAGGATTTAGAACTAATAATGAAGAATCTTTTAACAACATGAAATTTGGAGGTGTATTTAGTGAGTCATCATTCAGCAGAAAAGGTTGAACCGGCCGTGGTTGTTAAAAGCCTGGAGGAGAGCCTGGTTTCCTTTCAAAAAGATTTCCCCCTGGAGGCTTTTGCTAAAGGCAATTATGGACAGCATCCGGTTATTACCCTCTTAACCTGTTCGGATTCACGGATGCCGGTGAATATTTTCGGAGAAATATTCAACCGCATATTTTCCGTGGAAAATATCGGAAATCAAGTAAAAACCAATGAAGGGTCCATTCTATACGGGCTCTTGCATTTGCAAACTCCTTTGATGATAGTAGCCGGGCATACGGACTGCGGAGCTATCAAGGCGGCCGAAAGCAATTTTCTTGAGGAACCGATAGGGATTAGAACTGAATTGTCTATAGTCAAGAACTCATTGGATGAAGGACGGCTTGAAAGCGGCCTGGTTTTTGACAGCCAGGATAAACAGCTTTATTATAGCGAGTTGGCGGAGCTTAATGTGGATATGCAGATCAAATACCTTTTAGCCAATCGGGCGGTAGCTGATCTGGTGGATAAAAAGGAACTGATGCTTTTAGGGGTAATGGCCGATTTGCATAATGTGTACGGCAATGGCTATGGTGCACTATATACCAGCAATGTCAATGGCGAATGCAAGAAATCGGTACTGCAGAGCTCCGGCAGCCTGGGCTTCCTGGCGGACCGGGTCAAAAGGCTGCGCTAAATCGCTGGATAATAATAATTATCATCATAGGGAGGCTGCGGCCTCCCTATTTTTGTTCAATTACCACCGCTGACATCAAAAAGCGAATTAGCTGTTTGGCGGTTTCCTGGAAGCTGAGGCCGTTTTCCAGGATGAAATCGGGGTTCAGAACCGCCTGAATGGAAGCCATAGTGACGGCGCTTATGATCCGCGGGTCTATATCATTGACTAATCCCTGGCGTTCGCGGGTAATAAGCTGAATCAGTATGGCGATGCGTTCACTGCGGAATTGCTCTATTTTTTTCCAAAGATGCGGGTAATATTGACGCAGATCGTTTAAGCCCGGTTCACTAACAATAAAGCGGGCATTTATAAACAGGTAATTGAGTATTTGATTAATTAAATTGATTGGGCTTAATTCCAATGCCATAATGCGGTCACCCTCGGCTGCGGCATTTGCCATGAAGTTATCCAGTACTGCTTCAACTATTTCCTCTTTGCTGCGGTAATAGCGATAAACTGTTCTCTTGCTTACTCCTGCCCGGGCCGCCAGCTCATCCATGGTAAAATTTCGCAAGCCCCGCGTTTGAGCTAATTCAGTGCATGATTTTATTATCCTGTCTTCGATTTTCATAATCGGTTCATCTCCGTTTTAGAAGTTTGGCAAAACCCTCTTGAATGAGGTTCGTTAATTAAATTTATTAAGCATCGGAAGAAACAGTGGAGCAGTATTTTTTACACCACTGTAACGAAGTGAGATACATATTATCACCTCGTTATAAGCTTCGTTTTAGGCGATTTTCTTTTTGAATTTAAGTGTACTTATGGTTATGAAAATTATTGAAAACACCAGCAGGGCAGTAACCTGTCCTATAAGGTACTGAAAGCCGATGCCTTTCAAAATTATTCCTCTGATTATATCCAGGTAATAGGTGAGAGGTATAACATAACTGAGGTAAAAGATAAATTTGGGCATAGCGGCGCGGGGAAACATAAAACCCGACAGCAGAATACTGGGGAGCATTACGAAAAAGGCCATTTGAAAAGCCTGCATTTGGTTTTGGGCCAGGTTGGAAATCATCAAACCCAGTCCCAGAGAGGCAGTGATAAAGAAAAGAGTTAAAAGATAAAGCTGCAGGACACTGCCATTGATTGGAACATGGAAAACTAGTACTCCTACCAGCAAGGCAACCGTTATCTGGACGTAGCCCAGGGTTATATAAGGAATAATTTTGCCCAGCATTAGTTCATAGGATTTGAGCGGGGTGACGATAAGCTGTTCCAGGGTGCCCCGTTCTCGTTCACGTACTATGGCTACAGCGGTTATGATTACCATGGTCATGGTAACAATTATACCCAGTATGGCGGGAACCATATAAAAGGCGGTTATTCCGTCCGGATTGTACAAGGGGCGAACCCGGATGTCATAGGGGGCATTGGCAACTTTAAGCTTTTGAAACAGCACCTGCTGTGATTTGATAAGGCCAATGGAATTGGCGATGGCGATGGCCTGGTTGGCTACCATGTTATCGCTGGCATCTACGATCACCTGGATGGGGGCACTGGCTCCCCGCTTAAGCTGGCGATTAAAATCAGGGGGAAACAAGATTCCTACCTGAGCCTGCCCGCTGTCAATCAGGCGGCTTACATCCTGGTAACTGTTCGCTACCTGATTAATATTAAAATAACCGGAAGCGGTAAATGAGTTAAGTATATCCCGGCTTTCCTGGGACTTGGATTGATCGAAAACCACGGTAGGAATGTTTTTTACATCGGTCTGAATCGCATAACCAAAAAGCAATATCTGGATCAAGGGAATCATAAAGATTAAGGCCAGGGTCATCTTATCCCGCCGCATTTGGATAAATTCTTTTTTCATTATAGAAATAGTCCTAATCATTAGGCATTCACCTGTTCTCTCTTTCTGGCCAAGGCCATAAATACATCTTCCAGGGTAGGAGTAATAAGCTGGGGGGCCGTACCTGTGAATTCCTCCAGCCTGCCCAGGCCGGCTTCTTTTTCCAGCAGTACATGTAGCAGGAGACCATGAAGGCTGCATTCTTTTACAAATTCCAAACTCTGAATATCCGCCATCTTTTCCATCGGGTTGGGAATGTCCAATTCCGCCAGCAAGCCTTCCAGGACGTTGTGTTTCAATTGATCCGGACTGTCCAGGGCCAGGAGCTTGCCCTGATTAAAAAAAGCGATTTTATCACAGCGTTCAGCCTCATCCATGAAATGGGTGCTTACTATTACAGTAGCCCCCTTGGCTGCCAGTTCCTGAATAATATTGAAAAAAGCTCTGCGGCTTCCCGGGCTGACCCCGCTGGTTGGTTCGTCCAGAAAGAGTATGGAAGGCTGAGATATTATGGCACAGCCCAAGGCCAATCTTTGCTTAAGGCCGGGGCTCAGAGTGAAGACCCGTTCTGCTTCCAGCCCTCCTAGCTCAGCCATATTTAACATTTCTTCAATGCGCGCTTTGCGTTCCCGGCGGGGAATACTGTATAATCCCGCGAAAAAATCAAGATTTTCGAGTACGCTCAGTTCATCGTAGAGACTGAACTTCTGGGACATGTAGCCGAGATGGTCTTTAATTCTCTCGCTCGCGGTTCTCAGGTCAAATCCCAAAACTTTGCCATTACCTGAACTTGGCTCCAGTATTCCGCAGAGCATGCGCATAGCGGTGGATTTGCCAGCTCCGTTGGGACCTAAAAACCCGCAGACAGAACCGGCTTCAATATGCAGGTTCAGCTTATCGACGGCTATAAAATCGCCGAATTTTTTGCTGAGTTCTTCAGTAGTTACTGCATAATCCATAATCATCACCTACTTTACAGCCTAGAGGCATTTGCTCTTCCATGTGAACTTATTCCCTTTTTTCAGCCAGGTTAACAAAAAGGTCCTCCATAGAGGGTGATATTTCCCGAATGGTATAATCTTTTATCTGCTGTTCTTCCAGATATCTTTCTATGGATTGCCGGGAATTTATTAAATCTTTTACGACCAGATGATATTTGTAGCCATAGAAAGACGAATCCCGGATACCAGGTAATTGCTTAAAAAAATATGGGTCGCGAATTCCCGATTTTACTTCCAGGATAGGGTACATAAATTGCTTTTTTAAACCTGCCGGACTGTCTTGAACCAGCATCTGCCCGCTGTTAATAAAAGCTACTTGATGGCAGAGTTCCGCTTCATCCATGTAGGGAGTTGACATCAGTATGGTCATGCCTTCCTGGTTCAAATAATAGAGGATTTTCCAGAACTCTTTGCGTGATTCCGGATCGACTCCATAGGTAGGTTCATCCAGCAGTAAAATAGCAGGTCTGGTAATTAGAGCACAGGTGAGAGCCAGTTTTTGTTTCATTCCCCCGGAAAGCCGGTCCGCCAGCCGGGTTTTAAAGGGCAATAAATTAGTTACATTCAAAATCTCATCAGCGCGCTGCTTAATGGTCTTCTTGTCCAGTTCGTACATGGAACCGAAAAAATTGATATTTTCCATGATGGTAAGATCTCCGTATAAACTGAAGCGCTGAGGCATATAACCCAGATTTGCACGGGGCAATTTGGCAGGTGGCAGACCCATCAACGATACTTCTCCGGAATCGGGGCTGATTATCCCGCAGATCATGCGTATCAAGGTGGTTTTACCCGCACCGTCGGGCCCGACCAGACCGAGGATAGTGCTCTTATCCACTTGTAAGCTGACCTGCTTCACAACGTTATTGGAACCAAAGCTCTTGCTGATGTTTTGAGTTCGTATCATAAGCTATCTCCCGGCAAAACTGACATCGGCAGGCATACCCGGTTTCAATACGCCATCATGGTTGTTTACCGTAATTTTTACAGCGAAAACAACGTTGGTACGTTCCTTTTTAGTTTGAATGGTTTTAGGGGTAAATTCACCCCGTGAAGATATTTCACTTACTTTACCCGCGAAAATCTGCTCGCTGCCGCTAACCGAAATATCAACTTGCTGTCCCAGCTTGATTTTTGGCAGGTCATCAGTGGGTATATAAACCTTGATCCAGAGATCGTCTAGATCAGCTACTGTGGCCAGGGACGCACCCATTGACACATATTCACCTGTTTCATAATTCTTGCTCAGCACTATTCCATCGATGGGAGAGAAGACTTTTAAGTCCTCCAGCAAGGCTTCACTGGCTTTCAATACTGCCTTGCTCCGATCCAGCTCAGCCTGCGCCCCGGAAATCACTCCTGAACGGCTGCCTGATTCAAGAAGACTAAGCTTGGCTTCGGAACCATCCAGGAGGTTTTTTTTATGGTCGGCATTTAATTTAGCCTGATCCAGGCTTTCCTGAGATACTGCGCCTCCTGTGAAGAGAGTTTCAGCTCGCTCCAAGTCTTTTACAGCTTTATCATAATTACTCTTTGCTATATTGACATTGGCAACAGCTTCCTTGATCTCCTGGGAGCGTGCTCCGGAAACCAGATCCGCCAGTTTGGCTTCGGCAGCTATTACCCCCAGCGCATCTCTTTCTTTTTGGGCGGCCAGGTCATTGCGAACCAACTCGGCTACCAGCTGTTTGGATTTTACCACTGATCCCTCTTTGATACTTATGGATTTTATACTTCCATTAACTTTAGCATTGAGATCAACACTGGTTGCTTCGATGGTACCGGTGGCTTGCAGAACCGCCTTGTCATCAGCAAAATATTCCCGGTAAACCCAATATGCAGTTAGTGATAACACTAAAATTAAAACAATCACCACTAGTTTATTGATCTTCAATATATATACCCCCATTTTCCCCTGCTTAGTTGCAGCGGTATGTATAAACTGCTGCACAGTTTCTTCTGGTGTGTAAATCCCCGCCTCGTTGCAGCGGCGTTAAAAAGTTTCAGGTAAACTAAAACTACTATTATAGTTTACTTTGTGTCATTTCATTATAGCATCTGACATGAATATTTCAAGCAAATATTATAAAGTAAGGTGAGGGGTAGGCTTCGTCCGTAAGGAGTAAGGCACAGAGACTTTTTCCTCAGACCGCACCATATCATAGACGGACAACTTTTTTAAAAAACCCTCGTCTGAAATTTTTAATGCTCTGAGGCTGATGCCGTATTCCTAGCAATTCACCTCTAAATCCCCATGTCTTACCTCTTGCGTACTACTACTATTATTATTGCCGGATATGAACAGAAAGTTTAAACTATAACGAGACGATATATCCCCCGCTTCTTTAAGCCGTCGGGTACCTATTAACAAAACAGGCGACGGGTTATAACGAGGCGCAGCCTCGCTGCAGCGGTATGTTGAAACTGCTTCGCAGTTTTATTTGAATTTAAAAAACTCTATTTCAAAACTGAGGCTTGTTTCTTAAAAACTATAGTTAAATGTTTTAAAGGAGACATTTATGCAGATTATTGTTTTCGCACCGCATCCTGATGATGATTTAATTGGTTGTGGGGGCACCATGGCCCGACACTTGCAACAGGGGCATAAAGTGTCGGTCGTTTATATGAGCTCCGGTGATGCGGGAAGCCTGAAACACGGCAAACGCAAAATGACTCAGATAAGAGAAGAAGAAGCTCAGAATGCGGCAGATTTGTTAGGCATAAGCGACTTGCACTTTTTTCGCAATCCTGATGGATACATTGAATTCAACCGCGATAATATAATTAAACTGGTAAGTCTGATAAGAGATATAAAGCCGGATTCAGTATATATTCCACATCATCTTGATGCCGTAAGAGACCATGTGATAACTCACGAACTGGTGGTTGAAGCCTGCCGCCGTGCAGCCGGTCCGTGGTTTCAGGAATGTGAAGGCACGCCCTGGTCGGTGGACAACATTTTAGCCTACGAGGTGGGAACTCCATTACAGGCAATTAGCTGTGTGGAAAACATAAGTCAATTCATCCAGGTGAAACTGGATGCCCTGCAATTGCACCGTTCTCAGATCGAAGCTATCCGTTATGATGAAGCTGTGAAGGCTTTAAATCGTTTCCGAGGTATTATGAGCGGCCAAGGTGATTATTGCGAATGCTTCGAGCTTATTAAAACACGCATTCCCTATCAGAGGAACTGACATGTCATTACAAGCAATGCGCATCCTTATGCTGACACCCTTTCATAAGAAAAAGCGAGGCAATAGCGTAACCAGTATCCGCTTGCACAACGGACTTCAAAGACTGGGTTATAACGTAGACTTATTTTCTTTGGAAGCAGACAACTACCGGTCTTTACTGGCGCAGGCCATTGCATCAAGGAAATATGCTCTAGTTCATGCTTTTCATGCCACCTATTGTGGTCAGGTACTAGATGCAGTTCCGGAAACAAGGGAATTACCCTTGCTGCTAACTTCAACCGGTACTGATCTGCACTGTGATTTAACAGGGAACGGGCGCACTGCTGTTCTGGACGCATTTAATACTGCCAGGAAAATAATCGTTTTTAATAAAGATTTCTATCAAATTATCCGGGAAAATTGTCACGAAGCTTTGCCCAAGCTTAGAACCATACCGCAAGGGGGAGTTCTTGGAGAGGGAAAAATCGTAAACCGTACTCAGTTAGGCATTGCTGAGCATAAATTTGTTTTTCTCCTGCCCAGCGGCTTGCGGCCGGTTAA
>JAQUBU010000095.1 GCA_028686565.1 Syntrophomonadaceae bacterium | reverse complement strand
ATTCATGTTTCAATACATAACCCACACCTCTCACAGTGTGGATAAGCTTCACTTTATATTTGTCATCAATCTTGCTTCGCAGGTATCTAATGTAAACATCCACCGCATTGCTGTCACCATAATAATCATAGCCCCATACACTTTGCAGTATCTTTTCACGACTGAGTACTATTTTCTCATTTTCCGCCAGATATTTAAGCAAATCGTATTCCTTTTTGGTAAGCTCAATAGCTTCATTATTATAGCTTACAGAGTGTTTCTCCTGGTCAATTTGCAAGGAGCCTAAAAGCATGATTTGATGACTTTTCACATTAACATTGCCTCGCTTTAGGGCTGCCCTAATTCTCGCCAATAATTCTTCAATAGCAAAGGGCTTAGTCATATAGTCATCAGCACCAATGTCAAGCCCCATTACTATATCAGTAACTTCGTCTTTGGCAGTAAGCATTATTACAGGGGTTGCGGAGAACTGCCGGAGCCGCCGTAAAACCTCCATGCCGTTTAAAGAAGGCAGCATCACATCCAGAATAAGCAAATCATAGCTGCCCTGTTCAGCCCGCTCCAATCCGCTGCGGCCATCATATGCCTGATCTACCAAATATCCTTCATGAGTGAGTTCCAACTCCAAAAAGCGTGCTATTTTTACTTCATCTTCAATAATTAGTATTCTCTCACCGGCCATATAACGCACTCTCTTATCAACGGCATATTTAAAGATTCCGCTACCACTTTTAAGCAGCGGAAGAAACTGCGGAGCAATTTCTTCCGCACCGCTGCAACGAAGCGGGGGATTGGAACCCGCCGCCTGCTTTATTAGTAAAGCCTGACCGCTTAAAGAAGCGGGAGAATCTTTCGCCTCAATATATTAATATTCTTTAGATACTCCAAATATATAGCTAATACCTTCTGCTGCAAAGCAAACATACTATTCTTTTTTAATGGCTTCTGCTACCTGGTTACCCATATTGGATACAGCGGATGATATGTCTTCCAAGGTTTTATTTATCTTAATTTCATCACAACCAGGTTTTTCTATACGGATTTTATGATTGGTAAGCAATGCTGCCAGCAAGCCGATTATTGTCAGCGGGGGTATGAATATAGTTACTAATATGACAATGGTAAGAGACAGGTTAATTAATTTCTCCTCTTGCTTGCTTATTACCAGTCGGGTTTGGTTACAGGTTTTTAAGAGCTTTTTGGCCTTGGCCGTGAATCCGGCACAGGCAGAATCCTGGGGCGGTTTTTTTATCTTATTCTGCTGTTCAAGATAGATAAGTGCCTCTACAATGTCACCATCACATTTTTCCAGGGCTGCTTTAGCTTCCTCATAACTTACCTCAGCTCTTTCCCTCAGCTTTTCTATGAGTTCCAAACTAACTGCCATCTTTCGTTCCTCCTTTAATTTTTATGACAGCCATAGTATAAAACAGCTGAATTAGAGAACTCTTACAGCAAGATTAGAATTAGATTAGAAATGATTGGGCAGCCATAATATTTCCAAACGGCTGTATCTACGAGGTATTATGCGGTATTTATGACGTTCAACTTCCCGGCTATAATCTGATATTTTTAGCTGCAATATTGACAGCACAATCTGGATTATGGTATAAAAATCAATAATTAGCACTCACAGAGTCAGAGTGCTAACAGCTAAGCTAATTGTAAACTTGCCCCACCCGGTGAGTTGTTTTTGCCAAAAGCCTGATCTATCACCAACACTAAATAATAAACAGGGAGTGATCTAATTGACTAAAAAACCATTTGAAGCTGAATCAAAAAGACTTATTGATCTAATGATCAACTCGATTTACACCCATCGCGAGATTTTTTTACGAGAACTTATATCCAATGCCAGTGACGCAATCGAAAAAATTTATTATCAAGCTTTAACCGATGAAGCCCTGACCTTTGACAGGGAGAGTTATTTTATCAAAATAGCTGTCGACAAGCAGAATCGAATATTAAAAATTACCGATAGTGGTATTGGCATGAGCAAAAAAGAACTCGAAGATAACCTCGGAGTTATTGCCCAAAGCGGTTCTTTATCATTCAAAAAGGAAAATGAAGTTAAAGACGGATATGAAATCATCGGACAATTTGGAGTTGGATTCTATTCAGCGTTTATGGTAGCTGAAACCGTTACCGTGATTAGCAGGGCTTTGGGCAGTAATGAAGCATACAAATGGGAATCTCAAGGAGCCGATGGTTACACCATTGAACCTTGCGAAAAGGAGTCAATAGGCACCGAGATTATTCTGAAAATAAAAGAGAATACAGAAGACGAAAAATATGATGAGTATTTGGAAGAATACCGGCTTAAGGCTATCATAAAAAAATATTCCGATTTCATCAGATATCCCATAAAGATGGATCTTACCCGAAGAAAACTTAAGGAAGGCAGTGATACTGAATACGAGGACTATAGCGAGGAAGAAATTATAAACAGTATGGTTCCTATATGGAGAAAGAATAAAAATGAACTCAGTGCAAAAGATTATGAGAATTTCTATGCTGAAAAGCATTATGGTTTTGATAAGCCCATAAAACATATCCATATCAGTGTCGATGGTGCGGTGAGATATAATTCGATATTATTTATCCCCGAAAAAATCCCCTTCGATTATTACACCCGGGAATATGAAAAAGGTTTGGAGTTATATTCCAGCGGGGTTCTGATAATGAACAAATGCTCTGACTTGTTACCGGACTATTTTAGCTTTGTAAAAGGAATGGTGGATTCGGAAGATTTGTCTCTCAACATATCCAGAGAAATTCTGCAGCACGATAGACAATTAAAGCTTATTGCGAAAAATCTCAATAACAAAATCAAGAGTGAATTGCAAAGCATATTAAGCAATGAAAGAGAAAAATACGAGAAGTTCTACGAATCTTTCGGCCGGCAGCTAAAATATGGTATTTATGATGGTTTTGGCAGCAACAAGGATACCTTGCAGGACTTATTAATGTTCCATTCATCCCACGAAAAGAAACTTGTAACTCTGGATGAATATGTAGCCAGAATGCATGCAGAACAAAAGTTTATTTATTATGCTTCCGGAGAATCTATGGAAAGAATTGAAAAACTACCCCAGACTGAACTGGTGGCAGAAAAAGGCTACGAGATTCTCTACTTTACTGATGAGGTTGATGAGTTTGCCATTAGAATGCTGATGAAATACAAAGATAAAGAATTCAAGTCAGTATCAAGCGGCGATCTGGGAATAGATTCGGAAGCAAATGAAGCTGAAGCAGCAAATACAGATGATGAAAACAAACAGGAACTCTTTACCTATATGAAGGATAAACTAGCGGGTCAAGTTAAGGATGTAAGGGCTTCCAAAAGATTAAAGAATCATCCGGTATGTTTGTCAAACGATGGTGAGCTGACTATTGAAATGGAAAAAATATTGAACTCCATGCCTAATAATCAAAATATTAAAGCTGATAAGGTTCTGGAGATTAATGTTAACCACGCAATATTTAAATCATTAATGGATGCTTATGAGAATGATAAAGAAAAATTGAATCTATATACCGGCTTGTTATACAATCAAGCTCTGCTGATAGAAGGATTGCCCATTGATGACCCGGTGGCATTCACCAATAATATCTGCAAGATAATGCAATAGGAACGAGATATTTTTTAGTATTGAGGGGGGCGTGGAAATCCCCCTCAATATCAATAGTCTTAATCTTTGCAACTGTAAATATTTTTGTGTAAATCCTTCAAATGGTAAAACAACACCAAATGGATGATTATCCGTTTACACTAGAGTATGTTCAGAACCGAATACCCTGGCACGGTAATTTATTCAAGCCTACGATATTCAGGTTACTTAGTTAACGATCATTTGAATTATTCTTCTTCGAATTGGCATCCTTCTCTTGTTTGGCTTTCGGGGGAACAGCATCTGTCTTGCTTTTTTTACCGGGAATATCCTTATGTTTTTCAAGTTGATCATCTTGATTAACCCGCTCCTGCTTATGGTCCGGCTTTTTTTCTTGCTTTTGACCTTCCGGTTCTTCATTTATCGCCGCGTCTGACTCAGCCATTTCTTCATTATTTGATGGATTCCGGAACTGTGGCAGACTTTGATTTATAGCTTTATTACGATTATTTTTAATTACTTTATTTTTAATGTTGTTACTTTTGTTTGCCCGTTCCAGCCCCTTATCAATTTCTTTCAGCATCTTCTCTTCCAAATTTCTGTTACTTTTGTTTTTGGATTTAACCGATCGTGAATCGGTCTGGATTGCACCCTTCATCTGAGGACTTTCTTCCTTTATCGCCTGAGATACTTTTTCCACGGCGGTTTCCAGTCTATCGTTTCTAATCTTTACCGTATCCAAAACAATTTGCCCTTCTTTATCCTTAGCTTGTACGGAAATCACTCTGCCCCAGCGATTAACCCCAAGTTCCACAAGGGATGAAACCTCTGCATAAGCCTGCACTGTATAATAATCAATGCTTCCCAGCAATATGGTCAGAAAAAGAGCGGCGGCAGTCAGATACTTAAATTTTGTCCCGCTTTTCAACTGGTACGAATCCCCAACTTCCAGATAAGCACTGGTCATTACTTTTTTATATTCGCCGTCAGGCTCAAGCACAATGGCCCATCCTTTTCCAACCTCCACTACCACTGCTTTTCTAGCAGACATTTTCATCCCCCCTTGTCATAGGCAAAACATAGCTTTTTAAATACGGAAATTCGTACAAATAGATTAATGTTGTGGCTATAATAAATTTTCTGTATCTATCCGCGATCTTACGGTTTACCTGCCATCTTGCCTCCAGTTCCTTCATAGGAAGCATTTTCTTCTCCATTAAATAGCTCTTCAACTCTTCATTTTCTGCTATCAACATGGCAATCTTTTGTGCATTTACGCGGGTTTTGGCCTGGCGCGGAGAAACTCCAGCTAAATCTTTAAATCCTATATTAAATTCCAAAAGCAATTTATTTAGTTTCTCGATTTCCTGTTTCCTTGCTAAGTCATCCATAATTCCCTCAAAAAAGCTATTATCTACAGCCTCGGCCATATCGCTCCCCTCCCTGGTCAGAAAAGAAAACGTCAGAAGGTTTCTTTTTTTTTCTTTGCGTTTATAATCAATAATCCTATTTCTGATCACGTTTCCGAGAAAAAGCAAAAACCTTCCTTGCTCAATATCGTATTTCTCCAGAGCCTCAAGAAATGCCATCCGGGCAATACCGGCTTCCTCGTCCTGTTCAGAAATGTATCGATTACAGGTTTTAGAACTGACGCGTAAACAAAAGGGCATTAGAACAACATATATATCATCCAGAGCAGAATTAGCTCCATTTTGATAATCCCGCCAGGCTTGATTAATTAAATTATCATATTCCACAGTATTACAGGCTGAATACATCTTCATCCTCCATCATGGCTAGCTATATATTTTTTAATTCTAGCATATGAAGACAGGCTGACTCCAAACTCACCTTAAAAGGGGGACCTTTTTAGGCCCCCCTGCGGCTGATCCTAGCGATAATCTTTAATTATGCTATATTAACTATAAAGTTTCTTAACTTCAATTTTCACTTTCAAAAGAAACCTTCTTATGTTTAGGAAGCATCTGTTATTCTTACTAACACTGCTTCTTTATCCTCATCAAGGAGTATTTTGACATTTTGGGAACTGCTTAGATTAATGGAAGTAAGTAGTTTACCCGAATAAAAGAGTTTGGTCTCGGCAGTGGTATTTACCACTGTATTCACTCCCTTTTCATTCTCAACGGTAATTGCATAACCACCCTCAATTGCTTTAATATCCTTGATAGTGCCGATTATAGCAGACGATGCCGAGCCTTGCAGGCAATTATCATCTAATTTGTTCAACATGACAGCAATCTCATTCCTCTTAACTACTCTCATAGGATTAAAAGAGCCATCCGGATAACCGTTTATTACATTATTCATCCACATAAGACGAGCTTCTGCTCGATTGGCTGCTGGTATCTGCAGTTCATCGGTAAAGGCTTTTTCATAAACACTATCTGTTACTGAATCAGCTTCCAACGTCCTTGCCATAAACATGCACACTTCATAGCGTTTGGCTCCCTGCTGGGGGTTGAATTTCTGCAATTCCTCCGGCTTTAACAACCCATTTTCCAGGGCAACCGCAATATAGTTTTTGCCCCAATCCGGAATTTTTTTCAGCAAGGCAGTTTGTTCATCGGATAAATTATAGTTTTTAACCTCATCCTCCAAGCCTTGTGCCCGAAGAATCAAAACTATCGTCTCCATATTAGTAACTGGAGAATTTGGTTTGAAGCTAAAGTCCTCGTAACCGTATACAAAACCCTTTACAGTTGCTTCCATGACTTCTTCCCGTGCCCAGTCATTCTGCACATCAACGAATTCACGCACCATTTTCCTGATTTTTACACTTTGACTTTTGGACTTAACTTCTTTTTTGGCCTTGGAGAATTCCTTCTTAACCTGAATTACCTTTCCTTTGCCATTATTAGCTTGGTTTCCTGCCTCCTTGGCAAAGACCATGGTGCCCCATAAACTCACTATAAACAGAGTCAGGACCATAACCACAATTCTTTTTTTCATGAACTTCCTCCTTTTTATTTTTCTATATATAAATACGCAATGACTTTATTAAAAGTGGGGCCGAAGGATAAATTAAGGAAGTAAAATATCCTTGCATACTGTATGCATGTTATTTTGAGCAAAATAAAGCAGGAATTCGATTAGAAATAGTATAATTCTAGACAAGCTTAGAGATATTTCATCACACAAAGGAGAAGGAACAAAAATATGCAGAAAATAAGAATTGGAATCGTCGGTCACGGTAATATAGGAAGGGGTGTGGAAAATGCAATTAAGCAGAATCCCGACACAGAATTAATTGCCGTTTTTACCCGCAGACCTCCCGAATCAATTCAATTACTTACATCTCAGGCAGAGGTCAAAAACATTTCTGAAGCCGAAAAGTATCTGGATAGAATTGATGTAATGATTCTTTGCGGCGGATCGGCAAAAGACCTGCCGCAGCAAGGACCACAATTTGCAGCTATGTTCAATACGGTGGACAGTTATGACAACCATGCCAAAATTCCGGAATACCTGAAACAAATTAATGAAGCAACCAGTAATGCCGGTAAAACCAATATTATATCAGTCGGTTGGGATCCGGGACTTTTCTCTATGCTTAGAATGATTTCCGGAGCAATCTTACCCCAGGGGAATGATTATACTTTTTGGGGCAAAGGTGTTAGTCAAGGACACTCCGATGCCATCAGAAGAGTTAAAGGTGTAAAGAATGGCATTCAATATACCATCCCTATAGAATCTGCGGTTTCCAGCGTACGAAAGGGAGAAAATCCTAAAATATCAACTCGGGAGAAACATTTTCGCGAGTGCTTTGTGGTTGCTCTGAATGATGCCGACCAGGCGCAAATTACAGAAGACATTAAAAACATGCCCAACTATTTTGCAGATTATGACACCACAGTTCATTTTATAACTGAGGAGGAAATGCAGCTTAATCACTCACGAATGACACATGGCGGATTTGTATTTCGCACGGGAACCACTGGGAATTCTAACCTGAACAAGCACATAATCGAATTTTCCCTGAAACTGGACAGCAATCCGGAATTTACAGCTAATGTGATGGTTGCTTATGCCAGGGCAGCCTTTCGTATGAATCAGGAAGGGTTAATCGGGGCAAAAACAGTTTTTGATGTGCCGCTATCCTATCTCTCCGCCAGCAGCAACGTAGATCTTATCAAAGATCTCTTGTAAGCCAGCACCAAGACAAGGGGGCGGTTCCGATCAAGGGGACGGTTCTTGAAGGGGACAATCGGAAGTTTTGGGCGCAAAAATAGGCTCAACTATCGGATAAAAGCTGATAGTTGAGCC
>JAQUBU010000094.1 GCA_028686565.1 Syntrophomonadaceae bacterium | reverse complement strand
CCACTCACGAAATTGGCAATAACCCCAACCGTGATAGCTGCAGCCGAAGCACCAATCGCGAGACCACCCAGCGGATGAACGATGTCTTTCCAGAGAGTCAAAGATATTGGTGTAGTAGGATTTAAAGGAAGCCCATAAGCATCCGGCCTATCCTGCAGCAGATAAACATATGTCGTGCCGCCCATCAATTGATCACCATACAAATGTGCTTTCGAATTTGTTAATTGAAGCTCTGCCACACGGGTTTGAGCTAGAGCCATTATCTCATCACGATCGCCAAACTGAATCGCGCCGGGCTGGCAGATTTGAGCACATGCCGGTTTCATACCGTTTTCAACGCGGTCAATACAACCCGTGCATTTACTCATTTTATTAATAGCTTCATCAACCTTGGGAACGCCCCATGGACAGTTCGTTGTACAATAACCGCAGCCAATGCATTTATCTTTGTCGACCAAAGTATATCCCGTTTCTGTCTTATAGATAGCATTGGAAGAACAAGCCTTCATGCAAGCAGGATCATCGCAATGGAAACACTGGAGTTTCAGCATATTAAAATGCATTTTTTTATCATGGTACTCTTCTTTGAACCTGACATAGGTCCAGGTATTGGGTGTAAAGTCAGCCTGCGTCTGATAACTGCTTATGCGTTGTGTCTTTTCGGCCGGAAGATCGTTCCAGGCTTTGCAAGCTACAGAACACGCCTTACACCCGGTGCATAATGAAGTATCAATAAAAACCATTTTTCTCGCCATCGTTAAGCCCTCCTTATGTTGACAAGACAGCATTTATACTCTGGAGTTCCCGCTCCGGGATCCAGGGCAGCCATTGTCACATTATTCGTACTGGGGCCAGTACTCAAGCCGGCAAAGCCCCAGCTCCATGGCATACCGATGGTTTCCTGGTCTTTCCCGTTGATTTTAAGAGTCTGGATACGGTCGGTCACCAGGGCACGCACTACTAACTTGCCGCGGGCAGAGGATACTTCGACATTATCCCCTTCTTTGACACCTATTTTATTAGCCAGGTTTTTACTTATTTCAGCATAAGGCTCAGGTGCAATCTCATTCAGCCAGGGAATATTGCGGGTAATGGCCCCGGCGCAGAAGTGCTCGACAACCCCATAGGTGGTAAGGACATGGGGATATTGTTCTGGTGCACCAAACTCGGTGGATATGATCTTGGCACAGGGATTGTTCTGCACACTGGGATGCAGGATATTGGTGGTCGGGGTTTCAATCGGCTCATAGAACTCCGGCATCGGTCCATCAACCGTCATGCCTGCTCCACGAACCGGAACAGCTGCAATACCTTCGGGCGGAGTAGCAACCGCACCGCTCTTATAAGTAGCTGCGAATAAGCGTCCTACACCTTCCGGATTCTGTTTGAAACCAATCTTTCCTTCTGGAGTGTCGGGACCTTTGGTCTTGTCGACCACGTCGGGTCCGTCATTTCCTACCCAGAGATTCTGAGCGGAATCCCACCAAATAAGCTTGCGTTTGGAATCAACCGGCTGCCCTTGGGCATCACAGGAACACCGGTTATAAAGAACGCGGATATTGCCCGGCCAGGCAAATGCATAATCTTTGTTCAAGCCCAGACCGGTGGGATCAGCGTTGCCCCGGCGGTCAGCCAGGTTTTTGCCTTCAGGAGTTACGCCGGTATATATCCAGCAGCCGGTGGAAACCGTGCCGACCGGTGCTGCCAAATATTCGCCTATGGTAGCAATCGGTTTGCCGGTAGTATCATTATAGCCGCCAAGTTCCTGGAGAACCTTTAAGGCGCTGGCTTCATGCTCGCCATAATTCCAGTTGGCTTTTAAAATCGGTTCATCCTTGGGATTGGTACTTCCGGAATACAGGGCGCGCACTCTCTTGAAGATATGGTCCAGCATATCCAAATCAGGGTGTACGTCATTGAGGGGCTTTAAAGCCACCTCTTTCCACTGAACCAAGCGGGAAGAATTGGTCATGCTGCCGGCCTTTTCATAAACGAAGGCCGCAGGCAGGAAGACTACTTCGGTTTGAATCTCAGCAGGATTCAATCCTTCTTCTTTCCAGAACTGGGCGGTTTCGGTGTTGAATATGTCAGCCGCAACTAGCATTTCGAGTTTAGACAGACCTCTGGCCACCTGTTTTCGGTCCGGGATGGAAACCGTGGAGTTGGAGCCCCAATTAAGGAGAAGCTTAAATTGTCCCGATTCCATTTTACCGAAGAAATGGGTCTGCGTCGGCATATTGGCAGGATTGTTCTTGGGCAGCCACTGATACCCGTAATCGTTTTCGGCGGTGGCGTTCTTGCCAAACCAGGCCTTGAGCAGAGCTACCATTGGTTTATGCTGAACCGAGCCGTTTTTCGCAGCAAAATCACTAAGAGTTTTTTCTTGATTAGTGGGATAAGGAATATATCCAGGCAGATTGGCGTTCAGGTTAGCCATATCGGTGGAACCCTGAACATTGGGCTCGCCGCGCAGGGCCTGGATGCCGCCGCCGGCCTTACCCATATTGCCCAGGAGCAGCTGGATGATCGCATAGCAGCGAATACCCTGGACCCCGGTGGTGTGCTGGGTCATGCCCAGTGCATAAAAGATGTTGCCGGGATTGGCTGCTGCAAATGTATCAGCTATCAGCTTGATTTTGGCAACCGGTATTCCGCTGATCCTTGAAGCCACATCAAAGGTATATCTGGAATAGTGGGCTTTGAGTTTTTGGAAAACACAGTCCGGATCATCAAGGCTGGTTGCCTTTACCGGTTTACCCTCGGCATCCAGCTGATAGGCCCAGCTTGTATAATCATACTTCTTGGTTGCAGGATTAAAACCGGAAAACATACCGTCATTGAATGCAAAATCCTTGCTTATTTTATGAAGCGCATTGGTAAAATTCATAACATAGAATTCATTATAAAGTCTATTCTCGATGTAATAATTGATCATTGCACCCAGGTAAGCAATATCGGTTCCGGGACGGATCTGAGCGAAAATATCCGCCTGGGAAGCAGTACGTGTAAAGCGCGGGTCGACAACAATAACCTTGGCGCCTTTAGCGCGGGCACGGTTTACCCATTTCATTGAAATAGGATGATTCTCAGCGCAGTTGCTGCCGGCAATCAAGAAACAATCAGAGTTCTGCATATCCTGCCACGAGTTGGTCATGGCGCCGCGTCCAAATGAAGGTGACAAACTAGCCACCGTGGGGGCGTGTCAGATACGGGCCTGATGTTCGTGGAAAGGTGTCCCGATCAGGCGGGCAATCTTGGAAAGCAGATAGCTTTCTTCATTGTCGACCTCGGCCGAACCTATCATGGCTATACCTTCTACCCGGTTAACGGTAACAGTTTCTTTGGCACCGGTTTTGGCATTGGTTATCTCTTCGGTAGCTTTCCAGGTCTTATCCCTGACTTCCTTGATCTTTTTGGCGATCCGATCGTAAGCCTCTTCCCAGGTAATATCTACGAATTTGTCAGAGCCCGGAGCACGATACAACGGGTTTTTCGGACGTTCCGGAGAATAGGCCACCTGTGCCAGGCTGGCCGCCTTGGGGCAAAGTGTGCCTTCATTGATGGGATTGTCCGGGTTCCCATCGAGGTGGACAAGTTTTCCGTCCTTAACATGCAGGAGAAGCCCGCATCCACCTGAGCAGAAGTGACAGATACTGGGTATCTTTGTGCATCCTGCCAGCTTCAGTGCATGCCCCTGTGCGGCAGCTGCTTCCAGGTCAAACCCTAAGCCGGAAGCAACCACGGCAACGGAGAGACCTGAAAGCTTCAGGAAACCACGACGAGTAACTTTCATAACCAATCTCTACCTCCCTTAAAAAAATACTACTACCTACAGATACTCTTTTTTACAGAGAACCTGATTGCATTTATGTGTAAATCCAGTTGATGGCGGGGTATAAGCCCCTGAGTGCTTTTGCGTATAATTGCCAAAGTGCATTTAATCCGTTTTATGGCTGCAAGACCTTCTGGCTTACCTGGTCTTTGCTTCCAACCCCTTATTCCTGCTCTGCCGAGGTCATTCCCTCCCCTCTTGTTTTAATGTTTTTAAAAATCATTAGTTTGAATAGTTAAGCAAATAAAATGATGGGATAAGCAAAAATGCCTCCAGCGAAAGGCCAGGGGCATACTAAATCCTAATTTTGGATGTTATGCCCAATATAGCCCAGCAAGTATTACCTGCTCTCTACAAGGCTTATAGGCTCCTTTCCAAAAATACGGGGAGGCATAATCGTTTCCAACTATACCCACAGGCCAGGAAACCATGGCTTTACTTTAGGTTAAAAGGCTTGGAGCTATGTAATTGTCTCAACCATACGCCCTCCAGGCAATGTATAATGCATTACCTGCTATACGATCCTACTAATTACAACATAATATAACATAACGCTATTAGTTTGTCACTAAAAAAACTTAATCTGTTTTTTTCATTTTATAGCAAACAAATTAGTATAATGGATGTATAATAAATAAATGAATATAAACTGTGGGTTTATAAACCAACAAAGGAAATGCGCTTTATAAGGTAGGTTATTTATGAATAGACTACAGTTGGTTAATGATAAGTTATTAGAACTGGTTAGTTTGGATAAAGCTGTTGCTAGCAGCTGCGAAAGCATTCAAGCCCTGGACACCGATTACCTGCATATCGACAATGCCTATATGCGGGTGGCCGCGGACAATATAGCAAGCTTTATTGATATACCCAATTTTGACCGTTCGGCAATGGATGGCTACGCGATCGGCAAGACTGATCTGAAAAGACTGCAAACCGGGCGATCTTTGCGTTTGAAAGTAGCTTCTATTATCGGAGCTGGTTCAATTGAAAACCGGCCAATAAGGCCCGGGGAAACTTGCAGAATTATGACCGGGGCTTTGCTTCCAGAAGGCAGCGTTGCCGTTATCAAACAAGAGGACGTTGAGATAATAAATGAAAAGTATATAATTGTCAGCGTCAGGCCGAGGCGAGGTGAGAATATACGAAGATCCGGCCATGAATTGATGGCTGGAGATAGAATTGCAGTCAAAGGGCAGGTTTTAAAAGCAGAAATCCTGGAAAGAATAGCCGCATGTGGCATGGAAATGGTACCGGTATACAAAGTGCCTCGCGTATATATTATAGACACTGGAAATGAGTTGCTTTTACCTGGGTCCCCCATCAAAACAGGATGCATATATTGCAGCAACCGGAGCCTAATAGCATGCAAAATAACCAGCAGCGGAGCTTTGCCCTTACTGTCGCCTACCGTAATTAATGATGACCTGCAGACCATTGTAACTGCATTGAAAAAGGCCGCCCGGGTCTCTGATATGATAATAGTCAGCGGGGGGACCGGTAATGGCCTTTTCGATCTGGTTCGCAACGCGTTCGAATACTTGAACGCTCAGCTTCTTTTCAAGGGTATAAACGTCTTTCCCGGCAAAAATACTTCAGCCGCCCTTCTCAATGGCAAACTTATTTTCAATCTGTCCGGAAGCCCCTCTGCAGCTGGAATATTGTTTGAAGCTCTGGTAAAGCCGGCCCTACTTAAGTTAAAAGGAGAGTTATTGTATAAAGGGGATTGGTTTAATATAGAGCTGGCCAGCCCCATTGATCATTTAAAACCGGGTCGCAGCCTGCACCGGGGAGAAATGATTATTAAACAGGGGCATGCCTACGCCCTGCCGGTAAGCCGAAAAGTTATTAATACGGGAAATATTCCTTTACTGTTAGATGTAAAGAAAAGGCCGGGAGAAGAAGGAGTCATGGTTAAAGCTAAACTAATTACAGATTAATTAACCGGCAGCAGTCTTTAGACTCTGAGGTATTTTACCAGCAGAAACTCGGCCAGTAGTTCTAATTGACCATAAGGATAATAAGGCACATCGTCTTTAAAAGGCCCCTCACTAACTGTTGCAATTAAATCAACATCCCCATCGGGAAAAGCTGCATCTTGATCACGGATAACCAGGATTTTAGGCCCCGGTTCATTTTTAAAACCTTCAACCAGAATTAGATCTATATTTTTTTTATCAGCTTGAAGTCTGTCTAAAATACTTTGCAAGGATAGATCCCTCTCTATCCGTTCATGGGTAGTTATTGATTCGAGCCCTACTAACAGTACCTTTTGGGCGCCCGCGTTAAAAAGCTGCCACGAGTCCTTACCGGGAATGTCCACGTCATAGCCATGGGCAGCGTGTTTAATTGCGGCAATCCGGTAGCCTTGTCCGGATAATATTTTAGTCAGATTAGCAACCACAGTTGTCTTACCTGAATTTGAATAACCAAAAAAACCTACTATCGGAATCAGTTTTAAACACCTCCTACCAGGGAACACTCTTGCTGCATACTGAAAATTAGATATAATGGTAATCTATAAATATTTAACCCCAACTGGCTTATAAGAAATAGCGCAAATTTGAAAAGCCCAGGTAAGAGCATCCTATAATACAGAATAATAATCCACTCTGAACTATTGGAATTCTGTACATTAACCTCATTGTTGAGCAGAGCATAATTCTGGCTGATAACCTGCAATTTGCGGTTAACGCTTTCCCGCCACTGATTGATACAAAGGAACTTACTCAAGTATGATTAACCCATATTTTGCATCATAGGTTTTTAATATTGGGAGTTCCAAATTCATTACCCTTTGCCAAACGGACAGAAAGGATAACGGCAAAGTGTACATTCTTCGCACATACCACCATGCCCCAGATTGACAATATCTGCCCGGCTTAACGTATCCCCGGCAAAAATGCGCGGCAGGAGGAGATCCAGAGTAGTGACCCGGCTGAACAGGGCTCCACCCGGTACCCCGGTTATCGGCACATGCCCCTGGTAGGCCAGCATAAACTGGGAACCAGGAAGAACCGGCGCCCCGTAAAAAACGACATCTGCTCCTGAGGACCGAATTCCTAATGGTGTCGCATCATCAGGGTCGACCGACATTCCCCCGGTTACCAGTATCAGTTCGGCTCCTTCGGCGACAAAATTCCGAATTTCTCCAGCAATTAAGACGGGATTATCAGGTACAATGGTCTGCCCCATCCAGCGCCCCCCGTAGAGGTTGATCTTTTTGCGGATGGTTTTGGCAAAACCGTCTCGAATGCGGCCGCTGTTCACTTCGCTTCCGGTGATAACAGCAGCCACCCACAGGGGTTTAAATGGCTTTATTGACAACAAGGAACCAGGCTCCCGGCAAAGCCTTTCCGCTTCCTCCAGAACCGGTGACTCGATGGCGACGGGAACCACCCGGGTTCCAGCCACTTTCTGATCTTTGGCCACCACCCGATTGGTATGCAGGGTGGCAAAGATCACGTTTTCCAGGTTGTTTATCCAGTTTAACTGCGCTGTCTGTACTTTGAGCAAACCAGCATGGCAAGCTTTCAAATTCACCCTTCCCTGACTGGGCTCCGTATAGATGATGCCTGGCCCGGCGGCTGCTCTGGCCATTCGCAGGGCGGCTTCGTCTTCATGCACCATATTGTCATCGGGCACCCACACATAAATATGTTCTTTCCCTATATCTTTAAGACGGGACAAATCCTCCGGCTTTATCACATGACCACGTCGGAAGGCCCGGTATTTTTCTTTTCCGGGTACGATCTTGGTTATGTCATAACCCAGTTCCATACCTACCGCTTCATCTACTGACACTTTGCGCATAATTGGCCTCCTATACCTTTTCGAGCTTTACAACACAACTTATACTCACCGATTCCAGTAGTCGGATTCATGTGATGGCTGGTTAGGGGATTAGCCGGAGTGGGCCACTGCAGGCTTTTCTGTTTGTCTATCCTCTCATAATTAATACCCGCCATGGAGGGCGCCAAGGAAGCCATCTCATCCCCTATCTCCTTGGGGCTGTTATAATTCACGGGATAGCCCATGGCAACAAGCATCTGAGGATGGTCTGCCAGTTGGC
>JAQUBU010000093.1 GCA_028686565.1 Syntrophomonadaceae bacterium | reverse complement strand
GGCACGCAAGGTTTTCACCAAGTTCTTTCCTGGCTTACCTATCGTACTGATGGCCCAGGAATCCGCAGCCGTACCTACTTATCAGGGCCGCGCAGATTTGGTAAAGTTTCTCAAGACCGTTGATTTTATGGTTCTCCCGTGGAAACAATACACCGTTAAATAGTTTATTTAACCAGACAACCAGCAAATTACAGTAAAGGATTCACCATAATATGCAAAAACCTCTTAATGGGAAAATTAAATATTTGGAGGCCCCCAATCGAGCCAAATTTCCTTACTGCAATTGTTTATTAATTGATGACGAAATTTCAGCTCTTATTGATAGCAGCTGCGGGACAGAGAACCTGAACTTCCTGCTTCAACATCCTCCTGATGTGATTGTTAACTCACATTTCCATGAAGACCATATCTTGAATAATTATCTTTTTCCTCAAGCCAGGATCTGGATACATGATTTGGATGCAGCGGCCGCATGCTCTTTGGAAGTTTATCAGGAATACTATGGATTTCAGAAGTTCGAAGGGCAGGAACTTGGTAGGGGATTTATTAAATCAATTGATTTGCATGCTTCTCCAGTTCATCAGAAAATTTCCGGAGGACAAATTCTCGATTTTGGTACCGTGCATTTACGAGTTATACATACCCCGGGTCATACCCCAGGTCATTGTGGTTTTTATGAAGAAAATAACGGCATCCTTTTTAGCGGTGATATTGACCTTACGGGATTCGGCCCCTGGTATGCACATGATTGCAGCAATATTGACGATTTCATACACTCAATTGATAAATGTATTGAAATTAATCCAAATCTTATAATCTCATGTCACAAGGGAATTATTGAGGAAGACATAACTAAAAAACTGAAACAATATAAGGAAATTATCTATACGAAAGAAAGACAAGTCCTGCAACATTTACGTGAGCCGGCCACCCTTGATGATTTAGCAGACAAGCAATTATTTTTTGGAGCCCATGTAAAATTGGACCCCTTTATGTTTTGGATGGAAAAAATGGCTATCCATAAACATCTGGAACGCTTAATGCGTCTGGGTCAGGCAGCTCAAAATGAAAAAATCTTTTATCTCAAATAAATAACATTATCTAAGCAGTTTCTCCCGCACCGCTGCGACGAGGTGGGGATTTATGCATCAGAAGCAACTGCGCAGTAGTTTCAACATACTGCTGCAACGAGGCAGTGCCTCGTAATAGCCGGGCTACCTGTTTTGTTAATAAGAACCCGACCTCCTAAAAGCGGGACATGTTTATTACCATTTCTTTCGCTTCACTCAGAAGCAAGACTTTTACCTCGTTTATATGAAGAAGAAAGCAGAGCCAATAATTAGATATGCCCCCACCAGCAAAGCACCTTCCAACCAGTTAGATTCCCCATCCAGGCTTATAAACTGGGCAATCAACACTGCCAGGCCAACTGCTACCAATTCATAATAATTGAACATTATGTTCATTGGCCGATTAAACAGCAAGCTGAGGAAAATAAGGATAGGGGTAATTAGCAACGCTATCTGCGCACTGGAGCCAATTGCAATTTCAAAAGCCAGGTCCATTTTATTCTTTAAAGCCATTAACACGGCTGTAGAATGTTCAGCCGCATTGCCGATTATGGGAATTATTATTATACCAATAAAGAACTCTGACCATCCTAAAGCCTCGGTTACTGGTTCGATACCGCTTACCAGGAGTTCACTTTCCAAAGCAATAAAAACTGTACTCAAAGCCAGCATAAGTATAGCTTTTCTTTTGCTCCATTGGCCTTGAACTTCTGCTACTTCACAAACCTGGTTGTGACGCATGGAAAAGAATATCCCCGCAAAATAAAGCACAATTAATATGCCTGCAACTCCAAGGCTAAACTCCTCCAAGGCTATCGCATTTTCGCTGCCGTGGAAGAATACTGCCGGAATAATTAGCGCAATAACCGAGAGAAACATCAGGCTGGTCTGATTGCTGACATGTGTTCGGTCAAAATATTGCTGCCCATTTTTAAGCCCGCCCACAAGAATGGATAAGCCTAAAACCAATAGAATATTGCCCAGAATACTGCCGGCAATTGATGCCTTAACAACTGAGAAAAGTCCGGCTTTAAGCGCAAAAATAGTTATCAGAAGCTCAGTAGCATTGCCAAAAGTAGCATTTAGTAAGCCCCCTATTTTTTCCCCCGTATAACAAGCCAAATTCTCAGTTGCCTCACCCATTATTCCAGCCAGTGGAATAATAGCGATACATGCAGAAAAAAACACAGCAATTTCGCTTCCCGTATAATTGAAATAAAAACTTAACAAAATAGCCGGCAACATCAAATAAAGATATTTACTCATATGAACCTCCAAAATACCATGATTTTTCAAAGCATCGGATCAGTAAATTTCGCACCTGCAACAAGGTGAGGATTAGGGACCAGGTGCAAAATGTGAATTAAAACATCACTCCTTTACCCTTGCTGCAACACTCCAACTTTGGCTGCTAATTGAGATTATACCAGCACTGGTTTTAAAGGCAAGCCTTACCATCTGCTTAAACCTCCCTTCTGATTCATTTTGTAATCAATCCGATTCTTTGCTGCATTATTTTAATTCAATATTGTATTTTGCTTCTACTTTTATTTCCTTATTTTGTATATATAAGTCCAATATTTCTCCATATAATCGCCTTTTGCGTCATTTCTTATATTATTTTGTTATTTTGGCATGTTTTTTGCTAGTGTACTATTAGTAGTTATTCGAAATCATTATCAGTTCCCAAAACATCAGAACGGGCAGCAAATTTGCTTATTATAATGCAGTAACTAAAATGGAGGTAATACTTATGATGAACAGACAGGAGTCTGAAAAGCACACAGAGGGATGGGTTCCATCCTATGTGGAAGTATTGGAGAAATTGCATGGGCCTTTGATTCAGGAATCATGCCCGGAAGTTGAAGAAATCAACGAAATCTTGATTAATAACTTTATGGAGGAGGTTCAAGATACGGATCAGGGTTTAAACCGTTGGATTCAACTTTATCTTGCACTACTGGACTTTATCCATGGGGTTAATGATCAGGTTCCTGGTATTGAGATCATAAACCAGGAATGGATCAACTGCTTCTTAAACCAGCCTGTTCAAATTGTCGACCAAGGCATCAACAACTGGATTAGTGCCTATCTTGGTCTTGAAGAACTGTTGAATACCAGTCAGGAACACAAAGAAACACCTATGCCTATAGAAGCTGTTAACCAGGAATGGATTAATTGTTTTTACACTACAGACAGCCATGAGGATAACGATTTTATAGAATGGGAAGCATCCTATCTCGATATATACGAACAATTACATGGCTCAATTCAGCATTCACTTGTTCTGAGTATTGAACAAGTGAATGCTGAATGGTCCAGGATATTTAGAGTGGATGAAATTGCAATAAAAGCCCTGGTGAAAGCAGCTTAAAAAGAAATGTTTTTTCATAAGGATTCTTAACGATTATCTTCAAAGACGTAAAAGAGGCACTGCCCAAAGAGAACCTGGTTATGATTTTTTGACCGGGTTAAGTGAGTTGCCGACTAATTATACAAGCTTTTTCCTCGCAGCTATACCTTTCACTATGCTATAATATGAACGGTATAGTTAGGAGAGTGAAACGATGAATGTCGTTAATATAGTACATCGTAATTCCATGTCATTCGATGCGCTGATGAGTATAGCAGAAGCCAGCGGATTATTGCTGGATAGCGATATTCTTGGTGCAACCATACACAACGACGATCATGATGTGATCGGAGTTATTACCCTCAACCAGATGCTAGAAGCTATGGACAATGGTATTTCACCGGAATACCCGGTGCAAGAGCTAATGTCAACAGAGAAAGAAATTATCGAGCTTGTAAATGAATTCAGAGCAATATCAAAAGATTATGAACAACGGTATAATATAAATAATGAATTTTTTAACAGTAAAAAAATTCGCAACCTGCTCTGGTCTTTTACTGAAATATACCAAAAAAAGAAGGGCGACTGGGAAGCCTGTCTCGATTCCATATATAATCCCTTGATTTCAATTGATAATGACGGCAATGTAAACTATTTTAACAAGGCAATAGAAAAAGTTTCTGGAATATCTGCAGAAGAGGCTCACGGCCGAAATATAAATGATATCTTTCATACCAGCAAACTGGTAGATGTTTTGAAAACTTTGGAAACCCAGGCAACCCAGAGGATTGATGAAGTAGGAACCACCTTCATTTCCAACCGCGCTCCTATTATTAAAGATGGTAAGGTGTTAGGAGCAGTTGCCGTTCTCCAGGAGATAGCCGATCTGGAGCAGATAGCCGAAGAGCTGGCACGTACCAAACAACTCAACCGTGAACTTGATGCCATTATCGAATCTTCCTTCGACGGTCTGTACATTACGGACGGCGAAGGTAATACGCTTCGTTTAAATCGCGGTTTTGAGCGTATTACCGGAATAAGCTCAGAAGAATGTGTGGGTCGCAATATGGCTGAGCTGGTAGAAGATGGTGTATTTTCAGCTTCCGGCTCGCTGTTGGCCAAGGAAAAGAAAGAGAGTGTAACCATAACTCTTGTAGCAAGGACTGGTAAGGAAATCCTGGTAACCAGCACCCCTATTTTTGACGAGATGGGCAATATTTCATTAATTGTTACTAATGTTCGTGATATCACCGAACTTAATGCACTTGAACGTAAACTAAAACATGTAGAAGGTTTGCGCGAAAAAGAATTGGATGCTATTTTCGATTCTTCTTATGACGGCTTATATATTACCGATGGACAAGCCAATACCCTGCGTCTTAATGATGCCTTTGAGCGAATTCTGGGTGTAAAATCTGAAGAATGCATGGGACGCAATATGGATGAACTGGTTAAAGAAGGTATATACTCGCGTTCCGGAACCCTCCTGGCTCTGGAAAAACGTGAGGCCGTTACCATTACTTTGCAAGCCAAGACCGGTCGAACTGCCTTAGTTACCAGCACCCCTATTTTTGATGACCATGGCAATCTTATCCTGGTTGTCACCAATGTTCGTGACGTCAGCGAGTTAAACGATCTCCAGGAGAAACTCGAACAATATGAAGGATTGAGCCGTGCTTACCAGACCGAACTACAAGAATTAAAACTGCGGACTCAGTGTGTTATTCACTCCAGTAAAATGCGCGATCTTGTAACCCTGGCCGTACGTGTAGCAGCAGTCGATTCGACAGTACTTATACAGGGAGAATCAGGAGTCGGTAAAGAATTGGTAGCCAATACCATCCAATCAAACAGTAACCGTAAAGATGGACCCTATATAAAAATTAACTGCGGTGCTATCCCTGAAAACCTTTTAGAATCGGAACTTTTTGGTTATGAACCCGGAGCTTTCACCGGGGCTGGCAAACATGCCAAACCCGGCATGTTTGAACTGGCTAACCATGGCACTCTCTTCCTGGATGAAATAGGTGATCTCCCATTAACCCTGCAGGTAAAGCTCTTGCGGGTGATTCAGGAAATGCAGATCAACCGGGTGGGAGGAACTAATCCCATTGATATAGATGTCCGCATCCTGGCAGGCACCAATTACGACCTCAATGAAATGGTTAAAAAGAAGCTTTTCAGGAAGGATTTGTTCTATCGTTTGAATGTAATCCCCATTCATGTTCCCCCTTTGCGCGAACGCCGGGATGATATTCCGGTACTCAGCAAGCATTTTTTGGAAAAATTTAATCAGCGGCATCAGCTTAATAAAAAACTTTCCAATGATGTGCTGGCTTATTTCACTACTTATGATTGGCCCGGCAATGTCAGAGAACTGGAAAACCTTATTGAACGGCTTATAGTTACCTCCATAAATGATACTATAAATTTGCGTGATTTATCTTCCTGGTCGGAACTGGGTCCGGTTTTGCCCAGTCTGGATGATTCAGGTGTTGTTCCTCTGCAGCACGCACTTGAAAGTACCGAACGCCGGGTGCTGGAAAATGCCTTTTCCCTCTACCCTTCCACTTATGCGGTAGCTAAAGCGTTAGGGATAAGCCAGCCAACCGTAGTCAGGAAAGCTGCCAAATATGGGATCAAGACATCAAATGCAAGTAAATAAAAAAGATACGGGGGTACGTTTGAGGCCCCGTATCTTTTGGCTTTATACCAGGATATGCCACGGCGGAAGGGTGGATTTAGCGCCACACTAGCCCCCTGTCGCTTATGGCTATCCCTTTATTTTTTGTTGCTCTTTCTCCAGATTCTCATCTTGTCGGCTTCCTTAATCAATTCATCCTGGAATATCGGATTAGCAATACTTATTAGCTTTTCGGCCCTCTCCCAGGAGGTCATACCTTTCAGGTTCACCTTGCCATACTCAGTTACAACCCATTGTACAACAGAACGGGAATCAGTAACGATACTGCCCGGGTTCAATGTCGGTATAATCCGTGATTTTGGCTCACCGGCTTTGCCATATGTTGAAGACATGCACAAAAAGCTCTTGCCGCCCTTCGAACGGTAGGCTCCCATAACGAAATCGAGTTGTCCGCCGGTTCCGCTGATATGTCTGTAGCCGGCCGACTCGGAGTTGATCTGGCCGAACAGGTCGATCTCAACGCCATTGTTGATGGACATGAAGTTGTCAAGCATACCAACCACACAGGGATCATTGGTGTAGTCAACCGGACAGGCCATGCAGCCTGGGTTGTTGTCGAGGAAATCGTAGCATTTCTGGGTGCCGGCAGCAAATGCCCAAGACTGGCGGCCTTTATCTATAGTTTTCTTTGAGCCATTGATCTTGCCGGCCAGGGAGATGTCAACAAATGCATCTACGAACATTTCAGTATGCACGCCCAGATCTTTGAGGTCAGATTGAGCGATCATCATGCCAACGGCATTGGGCATCCCGCCGATACCGAGCTGTAAGCAGGCACCATTCGGGATCTCTTCCACAATCAATTTTGCAACAGCTGCATCTATATCACTGGGTGCTCCGGAAGGCAGTTGAGCCATCGGGAGATTTTCACCTTCAATGACAAAATCAACCTCGGAAATATGAACCACGTTCTCAAAGCCACCCAGACATACGGGCTGGTTCTTGTTGACTTCTACAATCTTGATCCTGGACACATCAAAAGTTGCCCGTGCATGTGATGGCGAGGGCCCAAAGTTGAAATAACCATGCTTGTCCATAGGTGTAACCTGACAGACAGCAACAGCAATGGGGTCAATATTTTCACGATAATATCTGGGTACTTCGGAATAGCGGATGGAGGCATAATAGCCTCTTCCTGACTCGGCCATTTTCCGGCCGGGGCCAGTCATATGCCAGGAATGCCAGTCAAAGTGTTCGCCGGTTTCGTCGGCTTTAAATACCTCGGGCATCCAAAGTGCTACACCGCCTCTGATTTTAACATCATTTAAGTCGTTTACTCTGGCAGCCAATGCCTTGTCAAAAGCCTGAGTATGGGCAGCACACCAGCCGTAATCTACCCAGTCTCCAGATTTAACAAATGATGCAGCTTTTTCCGCACTGATTAATTTTTTGTTGTATTCATCCATAAATTGACTCATTAACTCTCCTCCTTTTATTCTTGTTTATCATTAATTAAGACTAGAGCGGAACTCATTGAATTCAGCACTTATTCCATTATCTATAAATATTGCTTTAAGCAATTAGTTGACTATATGTGTTATAACTATGAAGCCCTCCCTATACCCGGTTTATTACCGGGTATAGGATACGGGCAATCAATGATACAACTTTGATGGTTTCCTGCTATGCAACAGGTGACATCTAATTTAGATAAAAGCTGCTTCGGGTATATCAATAGCGCTCTTGTCGCCGGCCTTCATGGCTTTCTCGAATCCGAAGACATCGGTAACATGGTTCATGATATAGAACTTGGCGCTGGCGATTTTGCCCTTGTAGAAATTGGCATCGAAGTGGTC
>JAQUBU010000092.1 GCA_028686565.1 Syntrophomonadaceae bacterium | reverse complement strand
CATTTTGCTTTTTGCCTTGTGATTCCAATTCATCCATAAATGCACTGAGGTTTTCCTTGTTTTTGAACAATGTACTTCAAAAAGTTCAGCCAGCTTCTTCATAAAAGTATCCAGCTTGAAATTGGCCATATTGGCGACCAGGCGATGGGTAGGGAGAACGACCAGTCCCTCGTCATGTATGTTGACCATAGTAGTCATAACATAGTCATAACCGTCATTTCCTTGTTCCCGCATTTCATTACAATATTCCAGCGCTGTTTCATAACGATGATGGCCATCTGCAATGTATATGGGCTTAGGAGCCAAGATGTTCATAATCCTTTCTATGCTTTGAATATTGTTTATAACCCATATGCGGTGAATTTCATTGGCCTCATCCAGAACATTGATATCCGGCTGCCTTTCCTTGATTTCTGCCAGGAAAATATTTTCTATGGATTTTTCTTCATCGTTGTATAATCCAAAGATTGAACTAAAGTTGGAACGAGTAGCACGCATAAGCTGCAGACGGTCTGCCTTTGGTTTAGACAAGGTCTCTTCATGAGGAAGTATGTTGCCTGACTCATAAGGTTCAACTTTAAGCCCACATACAAAACCGTTGCGAATTACTTTTTCACCCCTAAAATCAAATTCTTGCTGGTAAAAGTATAGAGAAGGTTTTTCATCCGGAATTAGGGTTTCATCTTCCAGCCATTTTTCCAAATACTGTGTTGCTCTGGTATAGCGATTATTGCTGTTAGTATCTTGGGGGAACATGAGACCTAATTCCAAGCGAATTATATTGGCAGGATGCTCGGCATAATAGCGAGCCTGAGCGGATTCATCAATTACATCATAAGGGGGTGTAACAACCGATGCGAGGATACTTATTTTTTCCTGGTTATAACCTAGTCCCCGGAATGGTAATATATTAGCCATGTGTACTAATAACCCTCCTTTTAAAATCCCTTTAACTCCTAAAATTTTAGTACATAGTGTATTTTAATGCAATTCTTTTTAACCATATTAGCTGTATAGTTGAATTGGCCTTAATTAGAGAGGTTATACTTTGCTGAAATAGAGAATTGTAACAAGACATGTATTTGGATGAGGAATATCCCATTTACCTTGATTTTTAACAACGATAGTGCTTAAATAAGTTACTAAGAGGCCATTGGCGGGGAGGAAAGCAGGTGCTCTTTGATTATCATATACATGCTCTTGCTCATGGAGAGTACGATTACAGCCCGGAATGGATAGGCAGGTTTTTACAGAATGCGCGCAAGCTTGGTTTGCAGGAGATTGGATTTACCGAGCATGACGAATACCGCGAATTAGCAGACAATGATATTCTTGACGGCATTCAAGAACAATTTGCCGAGTTACCCATCCGAAAAGGCCTGGAAGTGGATTTTATTCCTGGCAGGGAGCAAGCCATAAAAAAGTTCCTGGCTTCCGACAACTATGATTATGTAATAGGCTCCATACATTTTATTAATGGCTGGGGATTTGATCATCCTGATTTTCGAAATGGATTTGAAACGGGTGATATTGATGATATATACTCTGCATATTTTAACCTGGTTAAACAGGCAGCAGAATCTGAACTTTTTGACGTAGTTGGACATATCGATCTTATAAAGATTTGGGGACACCGTCCATCCAAACATAATATTTCTTTTTATCTGGAACCAGTATTAAGGTGTATTAAAGCCAAAGGTTTGGTAATAGAAATTAACAGTGGAGGAATCAGAAAACCGGTTGGGGAGATATATCCAGCTCCGGAAATAATAGATATGATGCTAAGACTGGATATACCTATCACTTTTGGCTCGGATGCCCATCATCCTGATCAAGTCGGGGAAGGATTGGAGCAGGCAGCCCAAATGGCGTTCAAGGCAGGATACCGGAAGGCGGTCAGATTCAAAAACCACCGTCAAATTCTAACCCCAATATAAATTATGAGTTAGTAATTTACTATAAGAATGATAAGGGAGCGAGATATGAATAGTATTGCATTTTTAATTCTAAGCCTGGGAATAATTCTTCTGGGTGCTGAAGTATTCGTTAATGGGATAGAATGGTTAGGCAAGAAATTAAATCTCTCCGAAGGAGCAGTAGGCAGTGTGCTGGCTGCTGTCGGCACAGCTTTGCCGGAGACTATAGTACCGATTATAGCTATTGTTTTTGGGGCAGGTAAGGAAGGTCATGCCATTGGCATCGGCGCGATTCTGGGAGCTCCTCTGATGCTTTCTACATTGGCCATGTTTGTCACCGGTATGGCCGTTGTCGCTTTTAACCGCCGCAGGAGACATGGTATGCATGTAAAAGTTGATTACTCCAGCATGTCGAGAGATCTGGGCTTTTTTATGATACTCTTTACCGCGGCTGTAATTACCGGCACTATGCCCCCGGCACTCCGGCATTGGCAGCTTATAATTGCCGGGTTTATGATCTTATCTTATTTCTGGTATGTATATATTATGCTCAGTGAAGAGCGGGACCTTGATTCCGAGCATGAACTGCCTCCCTGTTATTTTGCCCGTAAAAAGAAATCCCCGGCGTTAGCAATAATCATAATGCAGGTATTGACAGCCCTGGTATTAATAATTTTTGGAGCAAACCTATTTGTGGGCGCAGTGCAGGAAATAGCAATCCTCTATGGGATACCGGCCTTTGTTCTGGCTTTGATCATAACTCCAATAGCCACGGAATTGCCGGAAAAATTCAATAGTATTATCTGGATATCACGAGAAAAAGACAGTCTTGCCATAGGCAATATAACTGGCGCTATGGTGTTTCAGAGTTCTATGATACCTGCTTTAGGTATTTTTCTTACCGATTGGCAGTTGAGCGGAGGAGCGTTTATCGCGGCTATACTTGCCCTGGCTGCATCTGCATTGTTATATATTGAATTGTTAAGGAAGAAGCACATTACAGCTACATCATTGTTGCTTTCAGGAGTCTTCTATGTGGTATTCCTGGTGGCTGTTTTTGAAGGAATAATAAGGTAGCATAAGGAAATTTTATGAACATTATAACTCGTTTGCATGATTTAAATATTACTATACCAGATGTAAATCCTCCGCTGGCAGCTTATCAGCCCGGGATACTGGCAGGTGAGTTTATTTATGTTTCGGGACAACTGCCCATTAAGGAAGGCAAATTACTCTATTGCGGGAAATTAGGCAGTAATTTGACCATTGATGATGGCAAAGCTGCTTGCCGCATAGCTGTTATCAACTGCCTGGCGGTCCTGAAAAATTTTCTTAACACCTGGGATGATTTAGATCAAATCATAAAGCTTACTGGTTATATTAATAGTGAAAGCAATTTTGGCGAACATGCTGCTGTTTTGAATGGTGCATCGGAATTACTGGAACAAGTCTTATCCGTAAAGGGAAGACATGCTCGGGCTGCAGTGGGGGTAAACAGCCTGCCTATGAATGCAGCGTGTGAAGTTGAAATGATAGCCCGAATCAAGGTTTAATTGATTAAAAATATAAGAAAGGAGTGGAAACTATGCCTAATAAAGTTAATCCTTATGATAAAGCTCATGAACTGGCAGGTGCAATAAAAACCAGTGAAGCATTCATCGGCTATCTTGCCGCAAAGCAGCAGATGGAAGATAAAGCTGAATTGAAAGATAAAATCGTTCATTTGCGCCAGCGGCAGATGGAAATGAACCGCCGTCAGATTCTGGGGCAGGAAATAGCACCGTAAGTAGCTCAGGAAATAAGTCTGGAATATGCCAAAATGAATCAGAATAAAGAATTAGCAGAATTTTTTAGGGCTGAAGGGGTATTTATTCAAATGTTTAACGATATTCAGGAAATTATTCAAAAAGCCATCGAGGTTGAATTCAGATAGTTGAATCCGGATCTTAGCCGGGGAAGAGAGCAGTTTAAATTATTGCTCTTTACCCCGGCTTTCTTTGTATACAATATATTTTTTATAAACTATTTACAAAAATGACAAAAGGCTTAAGAATAAAAAGAGTTTTGCTATGCAATATTTGGCCCATTGGATTCAGAAGGGATTAATTATACTATTATAGCAAGGAAAGGGGTATGATCTGTGAATTGTTGCTGTCAGGATAAAAAATCTGAAGCCAATCAATGCTGTGATACAGGAATTGATTTTAGCTTGATGGATGAGATTATTAGCCAATACCGCACAGAAAAAGGAAGTCTGATAAGTGTCTTGCAAAAAGTACAGGATGTTTACGGCTACCTGCCAATACCGGTTTTAAGAGAAATAGCTGTTAAAATGGGGCTAAAACCCGCACAGGTCTATGGAACGGCTACATTTTATACCCAGTTTCGGTTAAAGCCGGTAGGCAAATACCTGATTTTGTTATGTCAGGGGACTGCCTGTCATGTAAATGGTTCGGAACGAATTGAGACTGCTCTGGCCGAAGAATTGAAAATCAAGCCAGGAGAAACAACGAGTGATGGCTTGTTTACTCTGGATAGTGCAGCTTGTTTGGGATGCTGCAGTCTGGCACCGGTAATGATGATTAACGGTCAGGCATACGGACCGCTTACCAGTGAGAAGGCCAGCAGGATTATCAGGGATATTTATACCGCTGAGCAACAGAAGGCCGGGGAAGGTGAGAAGGCATGAAGAAAATACGGGTAGGTTTGGGCAGCTGCGGAATAGCTGCAGGAGGACTTCCGGTTTGGGAATTTTTACAGACAGAGAAAGCAAAGTTAAGTTCGGAAGTTGAAATACAGCGAACCGGATGTGTAGGCATGTGCCATCATGAACCATTGCTGGATATAGAAGACGATGACGGGCAGGTTTATACCTACGGCAGTGTAACTCCAGAAAAAGCACAGGAAATACTGGACCATCATTTGAGTGGACAAGGCGGTCTGGGAAAATACCTGGTTTCGAGCAGCGAACAGCCCAGTGATTATCTTAAATCCCAGCAACGTATAGTACTGCGTAATTGCGGAATTATTAATCCTGAATCTATTGATGACTATCGTAATCGGGGAGGCTATAAAGCACTGACCAAGGTCCTGAAAACCATGAGCCCTGAAGAAGTTCTGGATGAAGTTAAATTGTCGGGCTTGCGGGGACGAGGTGGGGCTGGATTTCCGACCTGGTTTAAGTGGAATGCTACCCGCGCGGAAGAAAGACAGCCTAAATATGTAGTATGTAATGCTGATGAGGGTGACCCCGGGGCTTTTATGGACAGAAGCGTTTTGGAGAGCGATCCGCATGCAGTTCTCGAAGGTATGATTATAGCAGGATATGTTATTGGGGCCACGAGCGGGATAATATATTGCCGTGCTGAATATCCGCTGGCTATAAGAAATCTGGAAACAGCTATTAAAGCAGCTCGCGAAAATGGTCTGCTGGGTGTTAATATAATGGATACGGAATTTTCTTTTGATATAAGAATAAAACAGGGGGCGGGAGCTTTTGTGTGTGGAGAAGAAACCGCTTTGATTGCTTCGCTGGAAGGGGAGCGCGGGATGCCGCGCTTAAAACCGCCCTTTCCATCGCAACGGGGTTATTGGGGACAACCTACCAGTATTAATAATGTTGAAACCTTTGCCAATGTTCCCTGGATTATTGATCATGGCGGCTCAGCTTTCGCAGCTATCGGCACTGAAACGAGTAAAGGCACCAAGGTTTTTGCCCTGGCGGGCAAGATAAAACGGGGCGGTTTGGTTGAAGTGCCAATGGGAATAAGTCTTAGAGATATTATATTTACCATTGGCGGGGGTATAAAAGACGATCATAAATTTAAAGCGGTGCAGATGGGAGGACCTTCCGGAGGTTGTATTCCAAGCCAGTTGCTGGATACGCCGGTTGACTATCAATCAATAAACAGCACCGGCGCTTTTATGGGTTCAGGGGGTATGATAGTTCTTGATGAGACAGCCTGTATGGTTGATATGGCACGATACTTCCTTGACTTTACCCAGAAAGAGTCCTGCGGCAAATGTGTGCAATGCCGGATCGGCAGTAAACGCATTTTGGAAATACTGGAGAAAATTTGTGCCGGTGAAGGACAACATGGTGACATCGAATTACTGGAGGAAATGGCTCAGCAAATCAACACAGGATCTTTATGCGGATTGGGTCAGGGTGCTCCTAATCCAGTATTGACTACGCTTCGCTATTTTCGGGACGAATATGAAGCACATATTAATGAAAAAAAATGTCCGGCCAAACATTGCAAACATCTAATAACTTATACGATTGATGCCGAAAGGTGTAAAGGTTGTGGGATATGTGCCCGCAAGTGTCCGGTTAATTGCATTACCGGTGAGAAAAAAGAAGTTCATTTTATCGAACAGGAAAAATGTATTAAGTGCGGTACCTGTCTGGATGTTTGCCCGAGCAAGTTTGCAGCGGTAATAGTGATTTAAGGGGAAAGGGGTGATAAAAGTTATGATAACTCTGAATATAAATGGGAAAGAATTAAAAGCCAAGGCCGGGCAGACCATTTTGAGCATAGCCCGGGAAAATAGAATAGATATACCCACACTATGCCATGATGAAAGAGTTAAACCATACGGCTCTTGCGGCCTTTGTGTAGTTGAAGTGGAGGGTAGTAAAAATCTTTTGCGCTCCTGCTCTATTGAAGCTCAAGATGGGATGTGTATTAAAACTGATACACCTAAAATATACAACTCGCGCAAGCTGACCCTGGAAATGATTTTATCTGACCATACTGGTGACTGTCGCCCGCCATGCCTGAAAGCCTGCCCGGCGCAAACTGATTGCCAGGGTTATGTTGGTTTGATTGCCAATGGACAGTACCGGGAAGCAGTGGCTTTGTTAAAGGAACGCATTCCTTTACCAGCCAGCATAGGTCTGGTATGCCCTCACCCCTGTGAGGACGCCTGCCGCCGCCAACTGGTGGAAGAATCGGTGTCTATAGCGGCCTTAAAGGCATTTGTAGGCTATCAGGATTTGAACAGTGATACAACTTTTATGCCAGAGCAAAAACCAGCTTCCGGGAAGAAAACGGCAGTAGTAGGTGCAGGCCCGGCAGGTTTAACAGCAGCTTATTTCCTGGCTCGGGAAGGTCATCAGGTGACGGTTTACGAAGCTATGCCGCAAGCAGGGGGAATGCTGCGTTATGGAATTCCCCGGTACCGCCTGCCTAAAGAATTATTGGACCAGGAAATTGAGATCATACGCAAGCTGGGTGTGGAGTTTATTTATAATAGTCGAATAGGACAAGATATAAACCTTGAATCTTTGATAAATGATTATGATGCAGTTTTCCTTGGTATAGGTGCCTGGGAATCATCACGCATTGGCTGTACTGGTGAGGATAGCCAGGGAGTTATTGGAGGAATTGAATTTCTCCGTGATGTAGCATTGAACCGGCCAGTAGCCCTGGGGCAAAGAGTAGCCGTAATTGGCGGAGGCAATACGGCCATGGATGCGGCCCGAACCGCTGTCAGGCTGGGGGGCCAGCAAGTGATGGTTCTATACCGCCGTACCCGCGCTGAAATGCCTGCCCAGGATATAGAAATCAGGGAGGCTGAGGAAGAAGGGGTAATATTTAAGTTTCTGGTAGCACCAGAAGAAATTATTAATGATGATGGGCGGGTGGCTGCCATCCGCATGCATAAAATGGAGCTTGGTGAGCCCGATTCTTCAGGAAGAAGGCGCCCGATGCCTGCTGGTGAAGAGGAAATAATCCCCCTGGATACCATTGTGGCGGCGATAGGCCAGCAGGTTAATCCGGCCGGTTTTGAAAGTTTAAAGCTTAGCCGCTGGGGAACCATAGATGCTGGGAGCAATTCTTTTATGACCAGTATTGAAGGAGTATTTGCCGGCGGGGATGGGGTAAGTGGCCCGGGAATAGCCATTGAAGCTATTGCTCAGGGGCGAGCAGCGGCCGAAGCCATGATTAAATATTTACAGGGTGAAAGCGGGGAAGCGGTTCCCGGCTTCCTGGCGGAAAAAGAGGTAAGT
>JAQUBU010000091.1 GCA_028686565.1 Syntrophomonadaceae bacterium | reverse complement strand
TCCTCAGCTGGTTTTGGTATATGCGGCCTTTCTACCATAGAAAAAGAATATTCAGCCTATATTCCTGTCGGGTGCTACCTGCCCAAGGCAATACGACAGCAGAATATTACTGAGGCCATGAATATCTTTAAACAAGTCGCCCGTGGTGTGGGCTATTATCAGCTGGCTGATGCAAAGGGGCAAATGTTCGGTTTTGAAAGCATTCATAATGGCGATTTTGAAATAATCTACCCGGAGGACGGTCTGCTGTTTCACTCCAACCATTATCTTACAAAACGTTTCCAAAAGGGCGATATTGCACCGGACTTCATCCTGGATAGCTTCACTCGCCTGGATCGGATCTGTAGTCTTATGCATCTGCACTATGGCGCAATAACCCCTGAAATAGCCATGGAAATTCTGGCTGACCATGACAACCACCCCGATTCAATATGTCGTCATTCCAACCCTAATGTCCCGATTTCAACTGTAACTCTCATATCGTTTATCATGCTTCCGGAGGAAGGGGTTCTATATATAAGCAGTGGTCATCCTTGCGAGCATGAGTTTGTCAGATACGCTTTATAGAAGTTAATGAAATCAAATATCCGATAAAATAGGACTCAATGGTCAGGAGGTGAGGTTGTGTACACCACCATATGCATGATTTGTAAAAAAATGTTTGGGATACCCTTTTCTGATTTTCGCTATAAAGATATTAAATATAATCGTGGTAAAAATCATGTCTGCGACAAGTGCAGCAAGATGGTGCAAGAAGAGTGCCAGAAGATAACCGGGCTTTCTCCAGAGGTGATCGACCTTTGGGATAAAGTTTTACAATCCAGAAGTATGTAGATTAGTCCAGGCAATATATAAGGAGGAAAAAAATGTCCACCGCTTTTTAAACGGTAGGGTTCCTATTAATAAAACAGCCGGCGGGTTCTAATTCCCACCTTGTTGCAGCGGTGCGGAAGAAACTGCTTTGCAGTTTCTTCCGATACTTAAACGAGTTATGGCAACTCCTGTAATTAGTAAAACTCTAATGAACCCTAATGTCTCAATAGTTCGTTTGGTTCCTTTTATTCCATAGTACTGTCAGGGCAATAGACAGACCGTCGAAATCCGGATGTTCGATAATATCCTCGTCCATTCCGGATGCAACCAGAGCATATATCCCATCATGTAAAGCAAAGCATTCCAGGGTCTTTTCCTGGGGATTGACCAGCCAGTAATGCTGTATCTTGGCCTTTTGGTAAATTCGCATTTTTTGCAGCCGGTCTTTGCGGCTGCTGGAAGGAGATATAACCTCAACTACCAGCGTAGGCGGTCCGTCAACCCGGGTTTCTTTTACAATGGGTTCTTGTTCACCGGATACGTAAAATAAATCCGGTTGGACTACGTTAATATCATGAAAAGTTACATCCAGGGGTGCGTCAAATACCTCCCCGTTGGGATCAACCTTCCAGAAATAATCTTCCAGGATTCTTTGCAGGTTGCGGGAAACCCGCTGGTGCGGAACATTGGGCGATGGTTCCTTAATCAACATGCCCTCCAGTATCTCAAAACGGTAACCCGGTTCTTCCGGGAGCAAGAGATAATCCTGGTAAGTAAGCTTTTTAACTGGTTCAGTTTCATAAGGGGATGCATTTTCTTGAACCGTACCACTGCTCAAAGCTTTGATTACATCATTGGCCCTATAACGATACTGTCTGTTACCCAATTCAATACAAGGTATTTTGTTTTCTCTGGTGTATCTCCAGATAGTTTCCACCGAAAGTTGCAGAACCTCGGCCAGTGCCTGGGCAGTTAACAATTCTTTATCAATGTTCATAAAATCACCTCATTATTATTATAGTCAATTTGCAAACTACTATCAACTGTTATCAACTAAAATAAACTTATATCAATTAATGCAGTAACCCGAATATACCTATTAATAGAAAGGAGATTCTATCATGAGTAATTTTAACTTCGACACATATTGTGGATTATACTGCGGAGCATGCTCCATAATAAAGGCATATCAGACAGGAATTAAGGACCCTTTGGCTTGTTGTTTAGGTGATGAATTGGGTATGGAACTGAAATGCCATGGCTGTAAAACAGATACCGTATTTGGCAACTGCGCAGTGTGTATGATCAGAAACTGCGTCCGGGAAAAAGGCATGGAAAGATGTTTGGATTGCCCTGATTATCCCTGCCCGAATTTTGACTCTATGCAATTCCTCCTGGAAAAGGTGCCGCATTGGAATACGGCTGCAGTAAATCAGGAATATATTCAGAATTACGGAGCAGATCGCTGGCTTCAGCAGCAGGCAGCTCAATGGAAATGTCCTGACTGCCAGACTGATTATACCTGGTATGCCACCCACTGTTCGGGTTGCGGGAAGGAACTGGGCGAGCTTAAATCCTATCGCAACAGCTTTGACCCAAGCATCTTTCAGATGATTGCCATGCCGAGTCCGGAGGAGGTTTTTAAGCAGGAGTCTTTGTTTAAGCTTGCTGGGACAGATCTGGTCAAATCCCAAAATGATATGGTTTACAGTATGCGCGAAGATGGCGAGTTGCTTTTCGATCTGTATTTCCCGCCGGATCACCAGCCCGGTCAAAAGCATCCGGTGGTGGTACTGGTGCATGGTGAATCGCCGTTAACAAATTTGAAAGACTCGGGTCCTTTTATTTCCGCGGGGCGGATAATAGGGGCTTCAGGATTAGCTGCTGCTACATTTAATCACCGCTCAATGCTGCAGGGTCTTGAGATCAAAGACGTAGTCGAGGATATAGAAAATTTGCTTACATTCCTGGTTGATCATGCTGACCAGTATGGTTTAGACAAGAATCGAATAGCCATCTGGTCATATTCTGCAGGTTCTCCTTTCGGTTTATATGCGGGTATTCATAACACCCCTGCTTATATAAAATGCATGGTGGCCTACTACGGTTTTTGCGATTTTGCAGCGTTAAGCAAATTGTTAAATTTACCTGTAAAACCAGAAACTGCTGAGCAGTATTCACCGGTTAACCTGCTGAATCAAAATCCGGACAAAATAGCACCTATGCTCATCGCCCGGGCTGGGGCAGATCCGCTTCCTGGCATCCTTGATTCACAGGATCATTTTATTAGCACAGCGTTTGCGAACAATCTACAGATTGATGTCTACAATCACCCCGCAGGTGTGCACGCCTTTGATTTGTATAATGATGAACCTCGAACCCATGAAATAATTGAAAAGACTCTTGAATTTTTAGAGAAGCATTTGCGATGAGATAAAGGGGGGTTATCTGGTCACCCCGGCGGTTGCTGCGCCAGGGATTTTGCTGGCAGCCAGCACTTACAACAAAACCCTGACCCTGGAGGCAAGTTACTACGAACCTTGCCATAAAAAGGAAGAGATTGAAAGATGTCTGGACCTTATGGAAACGGAATTATCTTCTATGGAAATATTAGGGGGATCAAGAAATGGAGAAAATTGAACACTCAAAGCTTAAAGCCTATATGTTTCCAATCGTCATGATACTTGTTATGGGGCTGGTCATTTTCCTTCCTGCCGGCACCTTGAGGTACTGGCAGGCCTGGATTTACCTGACGATCTTTGCGGTCCTCTCCCTTTTTATTACAATCTATTTCCAAAAACGAAATCCTGAATTTCTCGCCCGGCGCAGACGTGTTAAAGACCAGGAATCGGTGCGAAAGACATCTGCTTTCTTTAACCTGTCGTTTCTGGCTTATATAATACCCGGTTTTGATTTTCGCTATCACTGGTCATCAGTGCCGGTATGGCTGGTCATTGCAGCTAATCTTATGGTCTTTGCGGGCTATGTTTTTATTATCGTTGTCTTTAAGGAAAACAGCTATGCTTCGGCCAATTTACAGGTCGAGGAGAACCAGCAGATTATATCAACCGGCCCATATGGGGTAATACGCCATCCCATGTACACGGGACTGTTAATGATGATATTATTTGCCCCCCTGGCTTTGGGTTCATACTGGGCTGTTCTGCCAGCCTTACTTTATATACTATGGACAGTCATCAGGATAAAAAACGAAGAAGAAATGCTATTGCGTGATCTTCCTGGCTACCGCGAATACTGTGCAAAGACACCATATCGTTTAATACCATCGGTTTGGTAAACAGCTTAAGTAAATTGGGAGGGATTAATATGAAAGAAAATCAAGTCAGTGATACGGCCATAAAACAGCCTGTTGGCGAGCTTATCATTCACGTATCGATAATCCGAAAATCTTTAATGATTTTCTAGCCTATGATCTGGTTGGCGCATCGAAGTATGAATCCTTTGAAACGATGTACGTGTCGATATTTAAAACGCTCGCGCCCCCCGAGCTTGTCTCATCCTTTTCAGATGACGCGGCTATTTTAAAACACATGATGCAATTCTTGGCCACTCCGGCATTGGTACTTAGCCGCGCCCGCTATGCAGAAGACAAATTGTTCGATGCCCTCCGGCAGGTAGTCGGGCAATATGTCATACTGGGGGCCGGAATGGATACCTTTGCCTTCCGTCATCCTGAGGTAATGGAAGACCTGAAAGTTTTTGAAATCGATCACCCTGCCACCCAGGAATTTAAACGCCTCTGTTTGGCTGAAGTGGGATGGGTATACCCGACCAACCTGCACTTGTTACCGGCTGACTTTGCTAAGGAAAACATATCGGAAGTGCTCGCTCGCTCAACATACAACAAAGAAGGCCTAAGCTTCTTTAATTGACTGGGAGTAACCTGCTATCTACCACGCGATGTGGTCTTTACTGTACTGCAGACTATTTCGGAATCAGCGTCTGCAGGCAGCAGGATTGTGTTTGATTATTTAGATACTGACTTACTCATTCCGGAAAAATCAGCCCCACGTTCCCAAGAGATATTGATAATGGCTGAGCAAGCAGGAGAGCGTATAATAACATTTTTTAATCCGGAAACGCTGGCTGACGACCTCGCCAAAGCGGGATTTCACCTTGAAGAAAACCTGAACCCGCCGGAAATTAATGAGCTATACTTCAACAATCGCCCGGACAACTATTATGCCTATGAAAACGCCCATTTAGCCTGTGCGGTGGTCAAATAGCACCTCTTAATACAGACGTTGGAGAATAAAGGTCGGGCAGCGGACTAAGTTACTGTTGAAGCATCGCATAAACAGAAAGAAATTGAAGCCTTGATGGCGATGGAATTGCGGTTACTTATAAAAGTTATAATGGAGGAATTTATGTGGACCACTACCTCGACTAAAAAGACTTCCCATCAGTTGCTAAGCAAAAGAATCAAAAGCAGTGTCTGCAAAGAAAGAACCGGAGATAAATTTAAAGGTATAAATTCTTTACTTATCCCTTTAAAAAAGCATTTAACAAGCTGTATATGGATATTATCTGCTCCATCCTCATGCGCACCAGGCCGCTGCTGGATGGAGCAACAAAGTCCTTCACTCCGGGGATGATTTCACTGCTTTGGAAACCCCAATCGGCTTGCTTTTTACGGGCATATACCTGGTATACCCCCTTGCCCACACAACAAACTACTTGGGGATGGTTGAGGCTTATTTTATCAAGAAGCAAATTGCGGCCCTGAGCGTATTCTGCAGCACTTACGTCTGCAGCCGCGCGGGTAGGCCGGGCCACTAGATTGGTGAGACCATAACCCAGCTCCAGCAAGCTGGAATCTTCAACTGCTTTATACAGGCGCGGTCACTCCGGCTTCGTACAGGAGCTTCCAAAAACGGTTGTTGGGGCTGGCAAAGTGATGACCAAGTTCACCAGATCGGATACTGGGATTAAACCCGACAAAAAGCACCTTCAAACCAGGTTAAAGGTGATCTGCTAAAGGCTGAAAAGGTTGACCTGGCATAACAACACCTCTTTAATATTCGTTATAACTTTTACTCCAGGGAATTTTTATTCAAGGCGTAAGGATAAATAGAGGGCCAGAGTGGTACTATTGATCAGAAGATGTCCTGGCAGGAAAAACCCGGGTGATTTGGTCATTTTCTGAGTCTGTTATCAAATCTATGTTGCCGGTTGTTTTTATATTTACTGCTTCCTTCTTCAACATTGCTTCACCTAATGCTGTTTCTTGCAATTGGCGCTTATATATCTCAACATGTTCCAAATCAAAAGTTTGCTTTTGAATATTGACCCGCTCTTCTCTCAAGGGGATACGTATGGTTTCAGTATGAATCAGGTCAGAGGAGCCTGCATCGGCAAGCTTTTTCTCTATAATTAATTCTTCATGCATTACCGGTACAATTATGTTTTTTTCTTCTATCCGCACCTCTTTATGCCACTTTATTTCTCCAGTTTGCGCCCATTTCTTATTTATGTCCAATTCTTCTTTTCTAACCTGTAATTTTATTTGATCCTGCGGCTCATTTGACATTTGAATATCCTCCAATTTAATAATTAAAAAAGACACCTCACAAAATTCATCTGTGAGGTGCTTTTAAACTAAATACTAATGAAGCTGTTCATTTTCATCAACTATATTGGCATTGCCATCCTTGTTGATACGGGCTTCTTCGCGTTTGATGTTTTCCTTGATTTCGCGGTTTTCTTCAACTTCCCGCTTGTGAGCGGTAACTTCACCAGTCACAATTGTGTGTTTACCGATGTCTACCTTTTCTTCACCCACAGAAAGGCTAAAATGATCATTATCATCTTCGCCAATAGGCTTCTCGCTGGGCTCATTAACGGACCTTCTTTCAATTACCACTTCTTCACGGATAACCGGAACATTCACTATCTGTTGTTCTTCAATAATTTCTTTTCCGAATTCTACCATGCCGATATCAACTTTGTGCTTGGCTACATCAAGTTCTTCTTTACGAAGTTTCAATTTTTGCTCTTCGTGGTTTTCTTCATGCTCTTCCAAATTATCGCTGCTCTTTATTGCGCCTTCATCCTCAGTCTTTTGGTTTTCAGAGTTGCCGAATAATCCCAAAAAACCTTTCATAATTAACCTCCTTTAAATTAGTCCGTCTTTATTTTTCCCTGGTCACAATTAATTATGATTGGTATATATTATGCTTGTGATAATATAAATGGCTTTAATTAACAAATCAAGCAAAATCAAAATAAAGATTTTAATACGGAATAATTAACGGAAAATTTGGTAAAAACAAAAATGGTCAGCTAGCAGCCTGGCTTTGGCTGCTACCATCATGGTATTTATATAACGATGTTGGCGAGAATACTAAAAATAGGCTAGACTAAGGTTAATGCCAGCAAAAATTAGAATATTAAGGAAAAGGGGTGTTTGTAATGGCTCATATTCTACCGGATTTACCGTATGCTTACGATGCACTGGAACCCTTTTATGATGAACAAACAGTAAGATTGCACCATGATATGCACCACAAAGCCTATGTTGATGGACTGAACAGTGCGGAAAACAAGCTGGCCGAAGCTTTGGAAAAGGGAGATTTCGCTCTGATTAAACACATCGAGCGGGAGCTGGCTTTTCACGGGTCGGGACATATACTGCACACCACATTCTGGGAGAACATGAAACCTAACGGCGGCGGCCCGGCCAATGGTGCGGTAGCTGATCTGATTGACCGTGATTTCGGCTCTTTTGATAACTTTAAAAAACTGTTCTCAGCTTCCGCGCTTGCGGTAGAGGGTTCTGGATGGGCGATACTTGCTTGTAACCCGATTTTTGAAAAACTGGTGGTGCTGCAGGCGGAAAAACACCAGGATCTAACCCAGTGGGGGGCGGTTCCATTGCTGATTGTGGATGTATGGGAACATGCATATTACCTCAAGTTCCAGAATAAACGCGCAGCTTGGATCGAAGCCTGGTGGAACCTGGTTAACTGGGATGATGTTAACCGGCGTGTAGCATTGATGCAAAATAAATAGCATCAATGCGCACGAGGTGGTTAGGGAGAATATAGAATGGCCAAACTTTCTTTTAATGAGTTTTCAGATATGCTTGATCGGGCAGTAAATCGCATACCGCCCCAATTCTGTCGGGAGTTGACCGGTGGTTTTAATGTTAAAAAAAATAAAAAACGTGAGGGTGAATACTACATACTTGGTGAGTATGTTGAGGGTGATCACCTGGGTTGTTTCATTGTATTCTATTATGG
>JAQUBU010000090.1 GCA_028686565.1 Syntrophomonadaceae bacterium | reverse complement strand
CGGCTTGGTTCTTTGCTTAAAAAAACAACCACCTCCTTGTGGTTTATTATATAGTATAAAATATTGCCTAATTATGAGTCAATATTAATATTTTAAAGCCAATTATTACTCATATTTAATCAATGTGCTAAAACACTTGCTTTGCTTATTAAGCAATTACTCTTTAAGCATGGGAAGATTATGCGGAACACTTTCGAACCGCTGCAATGAGGCAGGAGATTAGACTCCGCGCTTTTTTCAGGAACCCGACCGCTTAAAGAAGCAGTGGACTTCTTTTTATTTTGCCCTTGATATGATGTTTTCTATCAATGCAAAAAAGGCCAATTTTTTGTGGCCTTTTTTCTGTCTGATCTAAATATAATGTTTTAACTTTTAGCATCGGAGGTAACTGCGAATCAGTTTCTTTGGCTCCGCTGCAACGAAGCGGGGAACATCTTTTCGCCCCGTTATATGAGAATCTGAAAACATGCTAAGAGGATAATTCCGGGAACTCCAAGAAACCCAGCAATTAATACGGTAATGATATTTATCGGAATTTCAAAAGCAAAATAAGCACCAATATAATTACTCAACAGTAATAAAACAATCCCAATCAATGAGTTTGTCAGCAGCTTCCAAATAAGTTTTACGGGTTTCAGAAAAACCTGAACTATTATATATAGGATAACCAGTAGTATAAGAGCAGCAATAATAATATTCACTGTCTCCATGAACACACACCTCCAAATGTAAAAACCTAATGCTTATTGCGCGATATTTAAGTCTTAAGAAGCAATAAAAAAACTCAAGTACGGTTTTTTATTTTCTTTAAATAATAATTGTATCTCTTCTCGGCAGCAATCAGATTCAAAACTGCATAGTCAATCATCTCTGCATCTTCAACACGCGAAAACAAGTTATGTGCCTGCATCATTTCCCGGTGCGCTTCTTTGAGCATTGCTTCATCGGAAAGATCGATACTATGAATTAAATCATCTTTTAATAGCATATGATCGCATGCAAGGTTCCAAAGCCTGGAACATATACCCATTAAAAAAACCTCCTGGAAATTATCGCTGCAGTTTTCTACAGCATTATTATGCCTGGAGGTCTTGTTTTATGTTAAAATTCTTTTCGTCCTTCCAAAGCTCTTCTTAAGGTTAATTCATCAGCAAATTCTATATCTCCGCCCACTGGCAAGCCATGAGCTAACCTGGTTACTTTTGTCTGATGCTCTGCTGCTACTTTTGCCAGATAACGCGATAGTATTTCCCCGTCTATGTCTGGATTAAGAGCCAGAACTACTTCTTTAACCTCACCAGAACGAAGCTTTTCAATAAAGGGTTTGAGGTTGATCCCGTCTAATCCTTTATCTTCCATTAGATTAAAGTTTTTGTTCAAAACAAAGTAACGCCCCCGGAATCCTGTACGTTCCATAGCTATAATATCGCTGGCTTCCTCAGCCACACATAAAACACTTTTGTCGCGTCCCTCATCAGCACAAATGATGCAGGGGTCCACATCCGTAAGATACCCGCAGCGCGGACAAGGAAATACTTTTTCCCGGCAATCGATAATCGCCTGGGCAAGCTGGCGCGCCTCCGTTGCCGGCAGTTTTAAAATGAAAAGTGCCAGTCGCTGGGCGGTTTTCGGCCCAATAGTAGGCAATATAAGTAATTGATCAATAAGATTCTCCAAGGGCCGGGCTAGTCTCACAGCAAATTCCTCCAATAAACTAATTAGGTTCGAAGACACGGGGACGGTTCTTTTGTCTCTGATTCTCAAGACAAAAGAACAAGGAAATCTTACTGTGAGTGTCGAAGGAATTTAACCAAAACGATTCGACTTCCATGTTCTCCGGCAATCAAAAATTTTGCACCAAAAATCAAATAATTATTACTCTTCTTATTACACAATATTATTAATATTGCAGGTGCAAAACTTCCGATTGCCGAATTAGAACCGTCCCCGTGTCTTCGAACCGTCCCTGTGTCTTCCCGTTCCTCACGTCTTACAGTCCAGGTATGTTAAAACCACCTGTTATTTTTGCCATTTCCGTTGAAACCATATCCTGAGATATTCTGATTCCCTCGTTTACGGCCGCCATTACCAGATCCTCCAGCATCTCAATATCATCAGGGTCTATTGCTTCCGGTTTTATCTTAATAGCTGTTAATATCTGTTTGCCATTAACCTTTACCGTAATTGCTCCGCCTCCCGCCGAGGCTTCAATTTCCCTTTCCTTTAGCTCTTCCTGCATTTTTACAATCTGTTCCTGAACCTGTTTAGCCTGTTTGATCATTTTATTCATGGACCCGCCACCTGGATTGAATTTCATTTCATTTCCTCCTAATCCTTGATTTCTACTATATCTTCGCCAAAAAACTCAATGGCTTTTTTAACAATAATATCATTATACTGATCATCATCTAAAAAAATAAACTGAATTTCGCATTCTTTGCCCATTATTTCTTTAAGTACAGTCTTAACAATTTCCCGGTTTTCTTTTTCTTCCATTTTTTCTTTATGGAATTTATATCCCTTTTTATAGCCAACATAGAAAGTATTTTCTTTATTCCCCAGTAATCTTCCCTGTACCAGCAAGGCATGGGTAGGTATTTTCTTATCTTTAACCCCGGTCAGTATTTTCCCCCACAATGGATCACCTGCTTCAGCACGTCCAGATTTTACAACCTGCTCGCTACGAGCCGCAGTCTTACTCCGTTTGGGCACGTTAGTACTTGCAGCTGTAACTGGAATGACTTGATCTTCGAACAACGATGCTATCTGCAGAAATGCCAATTCCAGCAGGAACTTCTGTCCTTCGCTGAATCTAAGTTTATCGGTGGTATCAGTCAATATCCTCAATGCCTTAAGTATTTGGTTTTTATCAATTTTAAGCTTTTGCTTTTCTAATATCGGGCGGCTGCCTTCGCTCACGACACTCCATTCTGCCTGTTCCCCTATCACCAGGTACAAGAGTAAATCCCGCAGGTATAGGGAGGCTTCCCGTGCCAGTTGCTGAGCTTCCTTGCCCTGACTCAGAGCTGTATTCAACATATCGATGACTGCGCCTGTATTCCGGTCAATTGCTGCATCTATTAGCTTCGCTAAAAACACATCATCCACCAGACCCAGTACTTCCTGCACATCTGCTTTGTTTACATCATTGCCTTTGTATGAATAGATCTGATCCAGGGTACTCAAGGCATCTCTTAATCCGCCATTGGCCCGGCGGGCAATAATTTGGAGAGCCTCCGGTTCCAGTTTTATGCCGCCGCTATCGGCAACCTCTTCCAAGCGGGCAATAATTTCTGCGGTGCTGAGGCGCCTAAAGTTATAACTCTGGCAGCGCGATCTGATGGTAGCAGGTATTTTTTGCAGTTCAGTAGTTGCCAGTATGAATATAACTGATTCCGGCGGCTCCTCCAGTGTTTTAAGCAACGCATTAAAGGCCTCCGTAGTAAGCATATGCACTTCATCAATAATATAGACCTTGTGTTTCCCCTGGGCAGGTAAAACCCGCACCTTTTCCCGCAAATCTCTAATCTCGTCAATCCCTCGGTTGGAAGCTGCATCAATCTCTATTACATCCATAAAATTGCCGTTATTAATATCATGACAGGAGGAACACTGGTTACAAGGTTCACCTTGTTCCAAATTAACGCAATTTACCGCTTTGGCGATAATTTTGGCAATACTGGTTTTCCCGGTTCCGCGCGGTCCAGAAAATAAATAAGCATGACTGAGCCGGCCTTCGCAAAGAGCATTCCGGAGAGCAATTACCGTTTTTTCCTGTCCCACCACTTCCATAAAACGCTGCGGCCGCCAAGCCCTGTATAAGGCCAGGTAAGTCATAATACAACCCCTTTCCTGGGATAGTAATGCAAAAGAGCCATAGATTCGATGCTTAGCTTTTAAGCAAGTGTATCATATGATCTCTACTTAAGTTCTCGGTTCATCTCCGGCTTTCCTGCTCATTTTTGTGGTTTTCTGTCATTGGTTCGTATGACATGTATTAAACGTCATTTGGTCAGATATGTAAATATGAAAATAGCAGGCTTAACCTGCTTTAACAAATTTTGATTTGGCTTTTTAATTATGCATCCAGGGTCGGAAAGCTAACGCTTTCCCTGATATCAACCATAGGGGGGTTGAGTCTTAGCCTCCGGTTTTTTCTATATTGCCCCCGGAGCAAATGATATCCTGTTTAATAATATTTAATGCCGTGCACCTGGCTTCGAGAATACCTTCCGGGCGTTACAAGACTAGTTAGCTCCATCCAGGCTCCCCTTCGGCACATGAGTTTAGCCTCTTAGTGCTGCTTCCTTCCGGACCTGACACGGTTCAAAGCATCTCATTGCGAAGGACCCAGACTTCAACACCACTTTTTCCAGCCGGACCCCACAAGATAGACCCTAAGCCAGGAATTCGACCCTGCTGTAGCGGGTTGCAGGTTACAGGGCACCGCTAATTCCCCATCTAGCACGGCAATTCATAATTCAATTAATAAATCGATGTTGCACTTATACTATAAAACTTAAAGTGCATAGCAGCTGGTATAAGAAAACCCTTCCCCAAAGGGCAGGGCCTGGATAACATTAAATAAGGGTTTTCCCCGCAGTGGAATTATAACATGAACACCATTGCTTAGCAAATGATTGCCTGTCAAAACAGGGCAGGATAATATTGGTTTCAGGCAATAAGATTCAGAGCCTGGCCAGCATAATTTGCTAATTTCTCAGATTGTATCCACTTGATAAGCTGCTGGTATTCCAGAATTTTTTTCTTCAAGGATTCCGGTGAAAATTCTTCTTTTACTAGTACTTCCTGGTCAGCAACCTTTTCCTCGAACGAGGCTGCGGGAGTCAGTGCTAAACTGCTAGTTACAGCAAGATCCGAATTTGGGCCCTTTACCGGTACTGACTCGGCACTGGTCTGAAGCTGGATTTCACCAGCGGATGTTTTGTCATCGCTTATTTTTTCCCGAGCCATCTCCTGTCTGGCCTGCATAATTTTCATGGTTGCCTGTGCTGCCACGGCCATATCCTGAGGCGATGGATCACCTGTCGCCAGAGCTGCCCGCTTTACCTGCTCCATATTCCTGATTGTTTCTTCAGGAGTACTTCCTTCAGGAGCATGAATAGAAACTTCCCCGCCCACAACATAACGTTGTCCATCCGGGCCTACTGCATAATGATAGACAATCGGTCCCCCAAATTGCCCCGCCGCTGCCTTGTGTGCAGCTTCATGCGCCCGCACCCGGGCTTCTCCTTGCATCATTTGCGGATCTTTGCCTGGCGATGCTTGCCGTTTACTGCTGCCCTCACTTGCTTGTTCACTGGTATCAGTATTTGTGGCAAAATTTGCTTCGAGTTCGGACTTTTGATACTTGTCAGCCTGCTTCTGTTTGACTTCAATCTCATACGTTGGGAACGCAAATTTTTTCTTGACCTCTTGACTAGCTTTTACTTGCTGTATTTCCTGCACGGCTTTAACAGGCTGCAGTTTCCCTTGCGGAATAAGATATTGCTCTTTGACTGCCCAGTTGCCCTCTATTCTCATACTGTACCACCCCTCTCCAGGGAGTATATTCCATACTTATATAATAAACCCGGCAGCCTGATATAAACAAGTATTTCTGCTACACTCTTAATTCCACCCGGTAAGATTAATTCTCTTCAATTATTTGATTGCTTTAATCCACGGACATAACCAATAGGCTGCCTCGAAAGTAAATATAGGAATCAAGGCAGCCTATTGTTAAGTTAATATTTTCTACTGAAGAGAGTTTTTGAGCAGGTCTTTGGCATCCTGATCCGTTAGTTCCACATGATAAAACAGTTTATAAAAATCTTTTACTTCCTTTATCATGTCATATTTGAATACATCTGGATAAAGTGTGGCACCCAGCCATTTCAGCCCTAATAGCCGGCTTATCGAAGGCGGTCGGTCAATCCAATTAAAAGGAGCATTGGGAATCTCATAAACCTTTTTGTTCTTGACCGCACTGATTTTATTCCAATCCGGACTGGCCAAAATCTGATCGTACGCTCCGCCCCGTTCGGTTCCCCAAGAAAATATAACATCCGGATTCCATTTTAAAACTTGCTCCAGCGAAACATTGCTCATGCCTCCAGTGCCTTTTATAGCTACCTCGGCAACATTCTGCGCATTTACCATATTAAACAGCAGGGCATGGGATGAGCTTTTAGGTTCGGTGGCCAGTCCTTTGGGCCCCTCGGCATAATACACCTTGACTTTTTTATCCTCCGGGATGGTCTTGCTTAATTCGCTTACTTGCTTTAATGTTTGCTTGCTGTAAGCAATAAGCTTCTGGGCGCGATCCTCAACCCCCAGCATTTCGCCTAAGAAGGCCAGTGTTTTTTCCGTACTTTCAAGGTTTCCATCAAGAATGATTACCGGGATGTTAACCTGTTTCTGCAGCTTATCCGCAGTGCTAATTTCCTTTTCACTAAGAGCCTCCGGCCCTACGGAGAATATAACATCGGGGTCGGCTTTGAGCAGTTCCTCGTTGTTTATCTTGGCATTCAATTGTATACCGCCAATATAGGGCAATTTGCACACTTCCGGCAATAAATATTTTTGTTCTTTTTCGGAAATCTTCATCGAGATTCCCGCCATCTTCTCAGGTGCCAGGGTATATACCATAATCATCCCGGCCGGGCTGGTAAAATAGACTTTTTCAATCTTGCCGGGAATTGTAACGCTTCTCCCGGCATGGTCGGTTATGGTTTTTTCGGCGGGCGGTGTTGTTTGCTGCTGGACCGCTGCTTTCTTTTGGCCTCCGCAGCCGGTAAGCAATATGGAAATTAACATTATTATTGTTAATATAGCCGCTATTCTTTTTCCGCGCTTAATCATTAAATCATCTCCCCATGATAATCAATAATCTGGTCTACACTCCCACCGAAGCTTGTATCGCTTTGGGAACCGGAATGCAGACTCTGATCATGTTGTTGTTCGCCAAACTCAGTCCGTTGATTTTTACATCAATACCATACATTTCCTTCATTGATCCTTCGATTATGGTAGCTTCAGGAGTTCCCGTGCTCAAGAGACGGCCTTTTTTCATCAGCACCACTTGGCTGGCGCAATAAAAGGCTTGATCCGGATCATGGGTTACCATTAGTATGCTTATTCCTTTGCCAGAAAGCTGACGCATGTGTTCGAGAAATAGGTGCTGTTTACCGAAGTCCAGACTGGCGGTCGGTTCATCCATAATAAGTATTTGCGGCTGCTGGGCCAGAGCCCGGGCAATTAAGACCAACTGCCTTTCGCCGCCGCTGATTTTCGTATAAATCTGATCTTTTAAATAACTTATGTTCAATTCCTCCAGGCATTCAGCGGCTATTCTCTCATCCTCTTTACCCGGCATCGCCCATTTTGATAAGTATGAAGTTCTCCCCATCAGAACAACATCAAAAACCTTGAAAGGAAATGGCGGCGTATGCTCCTGGGGAATGTAGGCGACTGTCTTAGCCAGCTTACCCATCGGTATATCCCTGCTGTCTTCACCATTTAAGAATATAGACCCGGAAGATGGCCGCAAAAGCCCCAGAATATTCTTAAGCAGGGTGGTTTTGCCGCAGCCGTTGGGTCCCAAAACGCAAAGAAATTCGCCGGCTTCCATGCAAAATGTGAGATCCTGGAGCACTTCAGTTTTGCCGTAACTGTAAGATATATTTTTAAGTTCCAGCATACTTTCACCTCCCTCATCGTTTTTAATAACTCAACATTCGTAGTTGACATATTATGCGACATAACTAGTGTGCTTGTCATTGCTATGAAATTAACGTTCGTGTCATTGCGAGCGCAGCGCCTTCCTGTCATTGCGAGCGCAGCGCGGCAATCTTCCCCTGGTAATTGATTACATAAACGAAAAATGCTCTAACGCTTTTCGTTTACCGTGGCGGGTTATTACCCGTGAGAATTGCGAGCGGTAGAGAAGCAATCTAAAGTGACTTGGCGATGGATGGATTGCTTCACTGCACTCGCAATGACATATAAGATAGCTCGCGATGTACGTCAATATGGAATTTTAAACAGTTATTTTATTGCTTTCCGGGCTTTTCAGCCTGTTCTTTTGGTCAGAAAGTTGAGTTAATAATGT
>JAQUBU010000089.1 GCA_028686565.1 Syntrophomonadaceae bacterium | reverse complement strand
CGCGGTCGATGTCCTTCATCAAAAGATCGCGCACGGTGCGCAAAAGCAGCGACTGCTCGGCGTGCAGCAGCGCGGGCGCTTTTCGCTTGGCGGCTTTCTTTTCAATTTCGTGGTAGAGGTTGACGATGCTTTCGAGGTCCTCGGCAAACACGTCCTTCGGCTTTCCCGCCGAGGCGGTGCGCACGATGATGCCCATGCCCTTCGGCTTGATCTCCGCGAGGATCTTGCGCAGCCGCTGGCGCTCTTCGTCCTTGTCGATGCGGCGCGAAACGCCGACGTAGTCCATCGTCGGCATCAGCACAAGCGTGCGGCCCGCGAGCGTGATGTGCGTGGTGACGCGCGCGCCCTTGGTGCCGACCGGGTCCTTTGCCACCTGCACCATAATCGTCTGCCCGGGCTTTAAAATATCCCGGATGTTGCGGTTGTCCGGCACCTGTTCGATCTCGTCGTCCGGATCGTCCGACATGACGATGTCGCCCGCGTACAAAAACGCGTTGCGCTCCAGCCCGATGTCCACGAACGCCACTGATGCAACAACTTTTATATATTTGCCTGTATCGCCTGGTACTGGCGTGTATTTGTTCGTTGTGGCTCCATTGATGTCTGTATATGCGCCATCAACTGTTTCACATATTTTCCACTGATATATTACTGTTGCGCCTGCTGGGGTAAGTGTTCCTGCTGTTAATTCAACACCTACTTCAGCTGTGCCGGTTATATTGTTAATGGCACTAATTGAGACTTTGGACGTGGTATTATTTTCATCACTGGAATTGGTAACGCTGGTTGGCGCAGAACCCGAATTAGAAGTCGCAGTCTGCACCGCCTGGCTAATTATTTCCTGGACAGATGGTGTCGGAGCCGGTGGCGTTGCTGACGGTGCCGGTGGCGGTGTTTGTCCAGACATAGCTGGTGGCAGTGGCGCTGTCACCTCCTGATTTTGAGTCATGTTCTGGGCGGTTTGCGCCATCCAGGTCTGAGCTTGTATAAATTGCTGCAGCTCTGCTGGCGGCAGGGGTGCAGGAGGTGGCGGCGGTGCAGCCGCCTGGGTCACCTGGGTACTCTGGTTGCCACTCAGGGGTACGGTTGTTCCTCCGTTAGTTACTTCGGCATCTCCGGTTAAGCAGCTAACCGTTGATTGCCCAGTGGGGGTTACAGTTATTGCTACAAAGGTTCCCCTTACAGCAGCAACACCCCAGGGCATATCTACCTTGACCTTGACTTTCTTTTGTTGGGAGGCTACATACCAGGGTGGCTGCTGGCTTTCTGCTGCTAACAGTTCCCATCCGCCCATGCTGGCAATTAACTGACTCCCCATCCGATATACTTGTCCGGTGGTTTTGTTTGTTACGGGGTTTTCGGTCTTGGTTGTTTCATGTTTGGTAGCCAAGCCGCCTAACATGGTGCCTTGTTTGAGTTTTATATCCAGCCAGTCTACGGCAGTTCCTTCATTGCCATCAATCTTAAGATATTTTCTGCCTATAGATTCGACTATGGTTATCTGGGTATTTTCTTTTAAGAGCATGCTGCTGCCGTCGGGATAGTTTAGCTCGGCACTGCTCTTGGCTCCAGTTTTTATTATATCTCCTGCTTTAACAGCACTTTCAGTCTTTACCTCTATTTCACTCTTGCTTCCGGCAGATTGTATGGTTACGCTGCCTTCAACGGTTTTAAGTTTACCTTCCATTGACGTAGTATATAGTCCGGGATCTTGTGTTAACAGTACTCCCAGGGCATGGGCTAAACTGATTCTGGTGAAATCAGAATCTGGTAAGTATTGTTTGCCATCCGCACTTAGACCTACCATCCCGGACGCTATTCCTACAGCTACAGAGGGGGCTGCCCAGTGGGTAGAATCGATATCAGTGACGGTTGCCGGCAGCTCGGCTCCACCCAGGGGTTGTTGGGAAAGGCGCAGAATGAGACTGATAGCCTGGGCACGGGTAAGTTTTTCATCGGGGTGGTAACTGCCATCAGACATTCCACTGATGTACTTGGCTTGGGCAGCTTTGGCTATGTAGGCTTGGGCCCAGTGATCTTCACTCACATCACTGAAGGGATTGGTTAGATTTGGGTCTAGGGATAACCCGGCAGCTTTGACGATGACGGTAGCTGCTTGAGCCCTGGTAAGTCCTTCTTCCGGATGATAGCCTCCGTCAGGATAGCCAGTGATGATTCCTCGTCCAATCAGGAAGTTTACGTAGATTGCATTGGCATCGGTGGAGGGGATATCAGAAAAATGAGATTTGAAAGCTACTGGGGCTGTCTTATCTGCTGCCAGTGCAGGATTACCAACTGCCAGGAGTGCGCTCCATAAGAGCATAATAAGAATTACTTTATACCAAGATGCTTTGCCTGTACGGCATAATTTCATTTCATCCCGCCTTTCTTGCTGCATCAAAACTATATCGTCTAAGTTATTATTGTGTTACAGTCGATTTACTTAGCCTTGATACCCCCAATTATATTTTGTTACATAGTAATTAATCAGGATAATTATACCATGAAAAATGTTTTCTAATGTCGATTTTTATATTGTTGCATTTAGTTGGGTGAGAAGGTGTTTCATGATAGCTCTTGATTATTTTGCTTTCGAGGCGCGGGGAGAGGCGCGGGGACGGTTCTTTTGCCTCGAAAGAACCGTCACCTTGATTGCTGTTGATTGCTGGACGCGAAGTGTACAACCTTATTCTTCGGCCCACAAGGGTATGGCGACTGTTGCTTTGAATAAATCACCGTCAATTTCCAGCTGGAATTTTCCTCCCTGCAGATCAGTTAAACTCTGCGCAATGGAAAGTCCCAGTCCTGATCCATCCGTACTTCGGGATTCATCTCCCCGCACAAAACGCTCGGTAAGCTGTTCAGGCATGATATTAAGAGGAAAAGCGGATATGTTTTTAATCGTAAAGGTGCCATAAGCATTGTCGGAGGCAATATCAACATAAACCCGGGAATGGGGCATGGAGTATTTTATCACATTGGACAGCAGATTTTCAGCTATCCGCCACATATGTTTGCCATCTGCCCGTACGAAGATCGCTTCATCAGCAGCTAGAATGTGAAGTTCAAGCTGCGCCTTTTGGATCTTTTCTTCATACTCTCCACATGCCTGCATCATCAACTCCTGCAAGTCAACTTTCTCGCCGGCTACTGCCAGATTCCTGCTGGAGGCCTTGCTGGCTTCCATAAGATCTTCGATAAGCTGTTTAAGGCGGGAAGATTTTTCTTCCAATACATTAATGTATTCAGCCGCCGCTTCATTTTCCAGGTTTTCCTTCTTGAGCAGGTCAACATAATTGATGATGGAAGTCAGCGGAGTTTTTAAATCATGAGAGACATTGGTGATGAGATCGGTTTTCATCCGCTCCCCTTTGACCGCGGCGATTACCGCTTTTTTCAATCCTCCCTGCAGGCTGCGGATATCCTCGGCAAAAGCTGCCAAGCTTGCGGGAATAAGGGTGCTATTCAAGGGATAATCCAGATTCCCGGCCGATATTTCTTTAACCGCTTCCATGATTTGCGGCAAAGCTACCAGCGACCGGGCGGCAAAGTAAATTGACCCAGCATTAAAGGCAAGTAAAAGCAGGAGCATAAAGAGGAAGGGCACGCCGCCGAAATAATCACGGTAGGTTTCCGCGCAAAGGATAAATAACAACCCATTTATGAGGCCATAACCCAAAAGCAGCAGTAAAATCCATTCTTTAAAAACCTTGCCCTGGAAAGCCAGGCGAAGGAAAGCATTTAAAGCAGAGCCGAGCTTGTATAGCAGAGTGTTGGTAAAAATCTGTCCCGTCTTAATCTGTTCGACCATGGACAAAACATAAAATAAACCTATGAATATATCCAGGCTGAGAACAACGGCAATGGCTATTATGCTCAATACTTTTGGTACATCTACGGAAATGCCGGGGGCAATAAACAGCGAAAGCATAGCTGCTATCAACACCAAAATAGTATGAACATCAGTATACATCCGACCGGTTCGATCTGGAACAATTTGTCCCTCCGGTTCCCGGCGGCCGGTTATATAAATCAGATAAATAAAAGCGATAGCCATGAGAATAAAGGATATGATTGATATAACGGTGGCCGCGTTTATGCGGGCTTTAGTTTGCATGTAATCCATATAGTCATCGTAGAATAAATCCCCGGCTTGAAGCGGTTCGACCACTGCAGCATAAGTTTCATAGGGGCTGTCAGCCATCAGACTTTCAACATTTCTTGATATTGATATGCTGGAATCAGATGTCCAGGCGTTAAAGTAGGCATTGGCCGGCTGCTTTTGAATAAACTGTATCGGATCAGCCGTCTTTCCTGCCAGATTGCTCCAGGTTTCTCCGTTTTCAGTATTGCAGATATAGTAAAAGAAATTGTCTATTGCAGAAAGTTGATTTTTTATGCGCTGGAAGCGCAATAAATTCTCGGCTTCGGTATGTAGATCATCTGTAGAATACTTAATATTGGCTTCATTTTGTAGTGTGACATAGTGTTCCACCGTATTATAAAGCAGCTCGGAAAAATTATTTTCAAACGAATAAGTTTCGATATAGCTTGATGATTTTGCAATATGGCGATTCTCAAACAAATAAAAGCAACCGCCCATTGTCCCCAAAAACCCCAGCCATACTATGATTATGGCCACCAGTTTAGTCCATTTGAAATGGCTAGTATTTTTCAATTTTGTATCCAATGCCCCACACCACCTTTAAGTATTTTGGCTCCTTGGGATTTATCTCAATTTTTTCTCGAATTCTCCTAATGTGCACGGCTACCGTATTTTCTGCTGAATAGGAAGGCTCATTCCACACCTGTTCATATATCTGGGCTATAGAGAACACATGCCCCATATTCTCCATTAATAACACCACTATTCCGTATTCGGTAGGAGTCAGCCGGATGATTTCCCCATCTACCCGCAGCTCTTTGCCTTCCCGGTCCAGTTCCAATCCACCGGTTTTTAATATACCGTTTTTGAGGGCTATACTCCCCAGTGCAGTGTAACGGCGCATCTGTGATTTGACCCGGGCCATTAATTCCAAAGGGTTAAAGGGTTTGGTCACATAATCATCCGCCCCGAAATTGAGCCCGGCAATCTTATCCGTGTCCTCGGATTTGGCGGAAATTATAATGATGGGAATATTGCGTTCTTCCCGAATCCTTATGGTGGCCGACAGCCCATCCATTTCCGGCATCATAATATCCAATAAAATCAAATGAATTTCATGTTCGCTCAGCGCTTGCAAGGCTTGAGCCCCGGTATAGGCTTTTATCACTCCATAGTTTTCGTGTTTCAAATAGATTTCCAGCGCATCTGCGATGGCCGAATCATCATCACACACCAGCACATTTAATTTTTCCATAATACGCCTCCATTGCATCCTAATCAGATCATTCGTCACTCAAATATAACCACCTGCCTTTCACTCCATATTCTGGCAGGTAATTATTACAAAGCACTTCATGAAAATCTTAATTCTTTCTTAAGATTCAGGCAAATTCCGAAGCCAACAGAGGGACGTTCTTTTTGTTGGCCTTATGCTTTTTTGAGAATCAAACAAAAAGAACGTCCCTTTGTTGGCTCCTTTGTTGGCTTCTGTTGGGCTTGTTGAATAAATTTTGTTATTTTAGAATAATACCAAAAGCAATCGGAGTTCATTTATGATCACAAATAAATTGGTAAATCAAAGTATTGACTATATCATGCGACATTTAGATGAGGAGATAGCCATTGAAGATGTTGCAGCTTACTGTCATTTTTCAAAATATTACTTTAGCAGAGTTTTTAAGGCAGAAACAGGTGAGAGCATCTATGCCTTTATCAAACGCTTAAAGATGGAACAAAGTGCTTTTAGACTGAAGATTGAAAAAGACAAGTCCATAACTGACATTGGATTTAATTATGGATATAGTCCGTCAAATTACTGTTCTGCGTTTAAGAAGCACCATAACATGTCTCCCTCAGAATTCCGCAGGGTTGTTAATAATTCGTGTGTACCCCATCCCTATTTTCCTGATATGCATGCCAGGTTCCAATCATTTGAAGTATACGATCAAAGGATTAAAATCCAGGAATTCAATGATTTCGTGGTTATCTATGAAAGACGTATCGGAAACTATACTGAGCTGGGAAAAAACTGGTGTGACTTCACAGAAAAATATAAAGATTATATTAAAGAGGATACACTTTTGATTGAAAGGTCTTATGATGATCCTTCCATAACAAGTGCAGAGCAATGTTTATATGATATTTGTATTACGGTTGAAGAAAGCTGTTCACTGGATAATGTAACAACTATACGAGGGGGCAAATACGCGGTTTACCGTTTTGATGGATTAATACCAGATATATTTGCAGCTTACCAAGGCATCTTTAACATTTGGCTGCCAGGCAGCGGTTATGAAATGGATGAGAGATATGGTTTTGATATTTACCGGGCGGTTGACGAAGAAAACATGCGTGTTGTAATGGATTTATGTATACCAATTCAATAGAGCAAGAATTCAGAAGTATATAAATAGACTTCTTTCTTATAATTGGAATTGCTATTGAGAAATAGTCCAATTGGAAAGGAGTCTATTTTCATGAATTTAGAAAATATAAAAGAAAAAACGGTACCGATGATTTTACAGTTTTCCATCCCTTCTATTATTGCAATGGTGCTGACTTCGCTTATAACCATAGTAGATGGATTTTTTATCGGAAATTATGTCGGGAAGGAAGGTATCGCAGCTGTCAACCTTGGTCTTCCTATTGTGTATGTCTATTTGGCAATCGGTATTATGTTTGGTGTAGGTGGTATTGCAATTGCAGGCATGGCACTTGGAGCACAGGATATAAAGAAAAGTAATGATGTGTTTAACCAAACGGTTGTTTTTACCATAATTGTATCGGTATTGACGAGTTTGCTTGTATATGCTTTTCTTCGGCCAATTATAAATATAATCGGTATGGATGCACAGGTTGCCAATTGTTTTTATAATTATTATTCCATTATGGTATTAGCGTATCCTGTAATGATTGTAAATACTGCCCTGGGTATGTTTATCCGGGGAGAAGGCAAACCTCAGGTTTTTATGATGATTAATATCTTAACGGTAATATGCAATGTATTGCTGGATTTTTTGTTTATACGTTGGTTTCATTTGGGAATAGAGGGGATTGCCTGGGCCTCAATAATCTCACTTAATATCGGGCTAATTTGTATGGTTTTGTTTTTCCTGAAAAGATCAGATGTTTTCAAATTCAAAAAATATAGATTCTCAAAAATCGTATTACGGAATACGGTATTAAACGGCAGTTCAGAATTTATCGGACAGATGTCCATGAGTATCGCGATGTTTGCCTATAATTGGGTGATACTGAGAACAGCTGGTGTTGATGGGGTGGCTGCATTTACCATAGTAGGATATGTGGCATATTTATTTGGTATGGTTATTATTGGATTTGGACAAGGTGCCAGTCCCCTAATAAGTTTTTCATATGGTGCAAAAGAATTTGAACTAAGCCAAACGATTCGCAAAAAGACCAATATGTTTGTATTCCTGGCAGGAGCAGCAGCCATGTTAGTCATGTTATTTGCTTCTGATTGGTACAGTGGCATTTTTGTCAGCAGTGAAAGTGTAGAAATTTTGATTCAATCGGGTATTGGTATTTTTGTCGTTTCCTTTTTGTTTTCAGGAATCAATACCATAACCTCCTTCTATTTTACATCAATTGGAAAAGCAAAAGAGTCAGCACTCATTTCTTCATCCCGAGGATTGGTGGTATTGTTGATATGTATTTTTACTTTACCGTCATTATTTGGTATGACAGGTGTATGGCTGGTGGCTCCTGTAACAGAAGCAATTACCATTGTTTTAAGCTTGGTTTTAATTCGCCAAAATGAAAATGCTTGCAGGACTAAAATACAGAAGTTACATAGATAGGCCAACAGGCCAGTGCCATAGTATAAGCTACCGTAAAAGCCGGCCATTTCCAGCCATTGGTCTCTCGTTTAATAACCGCCACAACCGCCAGACAAGGCACATAGATCAAGGTAAATAACATGAGCACATAAGCCACCAAAGGGGTAAATCCCGATTGCTGCCGGGTCTTTTCGGCAAAACTCTTAACACTGGATTCTTCTTCTTCAGCCAACGCATCATTATCTTCTATGCTATATAAAGTACCCATAGTGCTTACCACCACTTCTTTGGCACCTAAGCCACTACTAGAGCAACCCCGGCTTTCCAGATCGAGATCAACCATTTAAATGGGAATAAATTCATAGTATCCCTCCCGCAGCATTTTCAATAATTAAATTTGTTATCGGTTCTCCGATAAGCCAATTTCGATTACGAGGAAATTCACGTTTTATAAGTTCCGCCTCAATTTCCTTGTAATTTTCTGGAAATACA
>JAQUBU010000088.1 GCA_028686565.1 Syntrophomonadaceae bacterium | reverse complement strand
TGTTAATAACCACCACCCTTAGTTTAGTGCGGCCCAAAAGTAGAAGTATTCATAACAATGACAAGTACCTAGTTTCACAGCTATGACAAGTACCTAGTTCACAGCAATTACAAATACGGTAGTTCACAGCAATGACAAGTACGCTGGTTTCATAGCAATGACAGAATAGCAAAGCAAGCGGTCTTTTGTCGCTCTAACCCGTCAACTGCGAAAGTTGAGTTACTCTTAAATAGGCATTATTTCAATCTCTCCCCAAGCTGCTAATTTATCATCTTTGATAAGCAATGCTCCAGATACACCATTAATATTTTTTGCATAGTCAATTGCTTTTATCAAATCATTTTTATTTTGTACTAAATTCCCTGCCTGAGTAGCTACAGCATCAGCCAATTCTGCCGGTTTTGCTTTTATTACTGCTGCATCAGCTTTCCCCAGACTAAAACTCGGACCTACTGTCCCGGAAGAAGTACATATGCCCAAGGGGCCTTCAGCAGCTCTTACCCAGATACCAGTTTTATAGCTAAAGCATGACTTGCCCGCAAATATGGCAATTATTCGATCCTGGCTGGAATTAAGGTAAATATCGCCTCCGTTTTCAACTATTACATCTTTAACCTGCTCCTCCAGCAGTTCCCCCACACTCCGGGCAAAGGCTCCTGCTACTGCAGCCATCGGTCCCACCCCAGCTTGAGCTGCTGCTTGAGCCATTCTGACTGCGATTTCCGGGGCTTGGGGCATTATTTCCAGAGGAACCAGGGATGTCCGGTATTCAGGATATAGTGCGATATAATTTTCCAAATCAGCTCTTAAAGCAATTACTCTTTTCCGGCACAACGATATCAAGCTGTCATTATAGCTCATCGCATCAACACCAATAGCCAGATCTGTCTCATCTATCTTAACATGAAAATAACGCAGATCTTTCGCTTTATGCAGCAAACGATAATTTCGTTGTTCATAGCCCTCATCATGAATGCTTTTCATTTCGCGGTTTATACCGCCTCCTTGATTTCAAAATGTAATTTAATGGCTCTGGTGGGGCAACAATCCAGACACATGCCGCAAACTACACATTTGGAGTTTTCAAAAGAAACCAGCATACTGTCTCTTTCTATAACTAGAGCCTCGGTCGGGCAGAAAGAAGCGCAAGCTCCACACTGAATACATATTGCTTCATCCCATATTATGGTCTCACTTAGGGGGTCCACGATTACTCCCAGGCTTTTAAGAAAGCCCACCCCTTCTTCATATTTGTCCCGTTCGCCTTCGACTTCGATTACCAGGTATCCTTCTTTCTGAGGATTAATATCAGCTTTGAGTATATTAATAATAAGGTCATAATTTTTTATCAAACGATATACAATCGGTTGTTCCGACTGGGCTGCGGAAAAATAACATACCAATTTGTTTTTCATCCTAATCCCTCCTGTTCCTGCCGCTAAAACCGTTACCATTGGTTTTTCGTTCCGGTATAGATTTAAAATCGATATTGGCATCGGCTGAGGGCAGCGGCGCTACCGGTCTGGTAAGTTCAAAATCGCCCTTTTTTATCCACTCCTTGAGAATAGCCGCAATCTGACGAGCTCTTGGATAGCTGGATTGCGAGGTGGTAACAACCGATTTGCCATTTATATCAATCCTGCCGCTCTTCAATTCTTTGAAATTAGCAAAACCTAAATCTATGGGTTTGGAATAAGGATATCCTTCATAAAAATCAACAATCGGACAATAGATATCTTCATCCTTAACGGCCGTGTATAACAGCATTTCTTCATCAAGAATTGGTATGGGTATGCCTATGCCCACTGCCATCGTGGCGCCATATCCAATATAGCTTAATCCCACCAGCCAATTAGGGTCCATCTGTTTAAGATCGCCGATTACTGCCAGAGTTCCTGCCGTAACCATGGGCACTCCATTATCTCCGCGCAAAACATTAGGATGATGCTGGGTGCCGTTCCAGGCTACATATCCTACGCCCCCGCCCAAAAATATCTTGGTTCCTATGCCTATGGTTCTATAGTGAGGATCATTCAATAACGGGCTTAATTGTCCGGAAGTTGAATAACTGGCGTTACCAATACGAGGCTTGAGTATGCCCATGTAAGTGTATAAGGTCCTGTCCCCCAAATTAATCGCGCAATTATAATTCTGATAGGCATTACGGGGGTTAAATATAAATGCTTCATTTATATCATCAAGCGTAATTACGGTATCCACTTGTTTGTTGGGATAGCAATCAGTTCCATAAGCGATAGCCTCCAGGCGTATTTCTTTGCGAGCCACCAAATCATGGATAACATGTCCGCCGCCATAAGTAAATCTTCCTGGGAAGACCTTGTTTTCCGGGTCGTTTTCAGGAAGCTGGCCAGCTCCGATATAAGCATCAACTGCAGCAATGCCGCTATACGCCTCAACTCCGTTGAGCCACACCTTTTTCATTTTTATTCTTGGTTTGGAATGACCAAAGTTGATGAAAGCTCCGGACGAACACATAGGGCCAAATGTTCCTGTAGTAACTACATCTATTTCCCGGGCGGCTTGGGCAACCCCCTTTTCTTCAACAATGCCAATAACTTCTTCAGCCGTGACTACTACGGCTTCACCACGTTTGATTTTTTCATTGATTTCTTCATAACTTTTTTGATATGCCATCATTTCTCCCCCCTAATAATCGTTTGATAATACATTATTTCGCCTCGTTTATATTATGGGGACATATACCCAAGCCGGGGCATGTGTCCCCTGATCGTGTATCACAGTATCTATTTCACTATTCCTTACTTTTTCCTAATAACATTTGTGTAACCAGCACCGCCTGGCGGGCATCTTCAGAATAAGCATCGGCACCGATGCTGTCAGCATATTCCTGATTCAAAACTGCCCCCCCGACCATAACCAGACAGGGCAGCCCCCTTGCCTTGACTCCTTCGATAACCTCACTCATATGCGGCATGGTCGTAGTCATAAGCGCGCTCAAGCCAATTATATCAGCCTTTTCCTGCTGCGCAACATCCAATATTTTCTCAGCCTCAACATCCTTGCCCAGGTCTATTACCCGATAACCGTAATTTTCCAGCATTACAGTGACAATGTTCTTGCCAATGTCATGAATGTCGCCTTCCACGGTAGCCATAATAATAACACCTTTGGATTGACTGGCTTCTTCACCCAGCCGGGGTTTAACAATAGCAAAAGCCCTTTTCATGGTTTCGGCAGCCATCATTAACTGCGGCAAAAAATATTTTTTCTGTTCATATAATTGTCCGGCACTTTCAATACCCGGTATCAAACCCTGATTGATTACCTCCAAAGGAGCTATATGATCTTCATCAAGAACCTTAAGAATTAAAGTTTCAATGGTTCCGGTATTGCCTTCCAATACCGCTTTGCTAAGCTGCGCATATATTGATAAAGGAACATCAGCAAGTGATGTAACTTTGCTTTGCTGTTTATTGGCTTCTAAAGGAGTTTTTTGACTTATTATAAGTTCGGGAATATTGCATTGCAAACAAATTTCATGACGATTTTTTATTGTTGCATTAGCCCCACCCGGCTTATAATCCCGATACTTTTCTATGAACCCGGCAGAGTTCAAATCCCGGTTGAGCAGTACCGCGGCTGCACGATTGGCATCCATCATTCTTTCTTCAAAAGGATTCATAATCGGTAAATCCAATCCGGCTGCCCAGGCCATGGAGAGATAGCTTGAATTCAGAATTTCACGGGCTGGCAGGCCATGTGACACATTGCTGACTCCCAAGACCGTTCCCAAATTCATTTCCTCTTTGACAATCCGCAAGGCTTTCAATGTCTCCATAACTTGAGACTGTTCAGCACTGGCGGTTTTCACCAGGCAGTCAATAAATATATCTTCATCGCGCAAACCATATTCCAGAGCCTTTTTTCGTATCTTGCGGGCAATTTGGACCCGGGCCTCGGCCTGATAGGGAATACCGCTATCATCCAGACAAAGTCCTAATATGGCAGCTCCATATTTCTTGGCTAAAGGAAGCACGATATCCAATTGCTTATCTTCACCGGTAGTAGAGTTAATCAAAGGACGCCCCACAAAGCTTTTTAAGCCTTCTTCAATGGCCGCTGCATTAGTCGAATCGAGTGATAAAGGCACATCAACCGCTGCCTGAATATTTAAAACTGCTTCCCGCATGGCATTTGCTTCATCAATACCCGGAACCCCCATATTAACATCCAGCATAGGCGCTCCTCCCGCAACCTGTTGACGAGCTTCCTCCACCACAACCTGCATTTTCCCTTCCCTTATATCCTGAGCCAGCTTTTTTCGAGCAGTAGGATTGATTCTTTCTCCAATAAATGCCATGGGGTGTTCATTACCCAATAAAATGTGCTGCCCCCGCGAAGCCAGGGCCCGCAATCTGCGACCCTCCCTCTTAATTGGGGCAAGCCCCTTAATTACGCTGGCAATAGCTCGAATATGGGCAGGTGTTGTGCCACAACAGCCACCAATAATATTTGCTCCGGCATCCCTTAAACGCAAAGCATACTCTGCCATGTCTTCGGGGCTGTCGGGGAAAACAGTATTCCCATTAATCAATGCAGGCATACCGGCATTTGGCTCCACCGAAAGGTATAGACTGGTAAACCTTGCCATCTTTTCAATTACCGGCAATAACTCGCGAGCCCCTCCCGAGCAATTGGCACCTATGGCCAGAGGCTGCAACCCTTCTATAATTATAAGTGCGGTCAGCGGATCAGTTCCCATCATAGTACGGCCGCCATTTTCAAAAGTCATATGTGCCAGTACTGGTAAACGAGTATTGTGCCGGGCAGCTATTAAGGCTGCTCTCATTTCTCCTATATCACCCATGGTTTCAATTGAAAGCAAATCTGCTCCTGCTTTTTCGCAGGCTAGAACTTGTTCACGAAACACTTCATACAAGTCATCAAAATCAACATCGCCCATAGGTCGAAGAAGCTTCCCGGTCGGTCCAATCGAAGCTGCTACCAAGGCATGTCCGCGGGCACCCTCCCGGGCTGCCTGGACGGCCAGAGTATTTATTTCCACAGTCCGTTCTCCCAAACCGTATTCATCTAGTTTGAACCTATTCGCCCCAAAAGTATTGGTCTGAATAATATCAGATCCAGCTTCTGCATATTGATAGTGTATATCTTTAAGAACCGCTGGATTATTGGCCCCAAATAATTCCGGGCATTCTCCGGCCTTCATTCCGTTAGCCTGCAGCATGGTACCCATGGCCCCATCCAGTATTAATATTTTTTCCTTTAATCTTGTCGACAGGTCCATAAACAACACTCCCCGCTTATTTTTCTTTAATATAAAAAAGCCCTCTAAAAAGAGGGTTCTGCATGCATTCCCCTCTCATCTGTCAGGATCCTCCTGCAGGATTTGGCACCATACCTTAATAGGCGGTTGCCGGGTTTCATCGGGCCAGTCCCTCCACCTCTCTAGATAAGAGCATATTAATATTTAATTTATGTCTGAATTTTATGAAGGATTTTTGTTCTCTTCTTCTATTGGATTCAAATTATCATTTTTATTATTAAGACTCATTTTATTAAGTTCGTCAAGAGGAATTCCAGATGATCCTTCCTCTTTTTGTTCTTTTTTAGCAGCTACTGGCAATGGTTTATCATCTAAATTAATGGCATCCTGAAATTCTTTCTGAACACCAGAAGTTGCTTTTTTGAACTCTTTTGCAGCTTTACCAATAGATTTGGCTACTTCCGGCAGTTTTCCAGGCCCTACCACGATAAGTGCTATCACCAGTATAAATATCATCTCCCATGGTCCAATATTGCCAATAAATCCAAACAATAAAAGCACCTACCTCCCAGTAAGGTTAATATGTAAATAATTATCTAAGCCTGCTTGTCTATTTTACTGTTCTTTTATTAGTTTAGCAAACTATTTCCCAATGTATTACTGCAAAATTTTAAGCAACTGTGAGCAGTTTCTTTCACACCGTTGCAACGAGACGGAGAATCAGATCTCGCTGCCGATTTCATTAATAGTGCTACTTAATATTTGCGGCGACACCTCTTCGCTTCGTTATAAAAGCACAACAGGCCAGATTACTGGCCTGTAAATCGCAAGATGATTATGTGCTTTACTATCTTAATTCAGTAGGTACAAAGGCATCAACCAGACCAATTGCAAATGCGGCCAGTAAACTTCCCAACAAAGAAACTGAAAGGTAGTCAGGAATAATAAACTGTGCTACATAAATCACAACAGCTGCGGTAACAAACCCCACGATTCCCCGGGAACGCGGCGATATTCTATCCCCTAGAATGACTTCTACTACATAGCCCAAAATCGCTATCACTACAGCAGCAATCAGTGCACCGGTAAATCCTGCTACAGTTATACCAGGCAGGAGATATCCAACCAACATTAAGACTAATGCCGAAACAACAAAACGAACTATGGTTCCAATCATAATGAGATAACCTCCCTTCACTTTAGAATACCAACTCGAATCAGGTCTAACTTTTATTGCTTTCTTATCATTGCTAAAAAAGCCGAAGTTTATGCAAATAATTTAGGTTTATCTTTAATCAATGTTTTGTTTTAAATACTTTTTACAATTTTAGCTTTTTTAAGTTTTATTTTTCTATAAAAAGGAATATTATCCTGTTTGGCGAAGAATATAGCAAATATTTATTCGAGGTGTCTTATGCTGGCCACATTAAATACGCTCGTTCTAACCGGAATAGAAGCCAGACCCGTTCAGGTAGAAGTAGATATCCAGAATGGATTGCCCAATTTTGATTTGGTCGGCCTTGCCTCCCAGGCAACCAGGGAGGCAAGGGAAAGAGTTCGTTCTGCCGTTAAAAACTCGGGCTTTAATTTCCCCAACCGCAAGATCATAGTCAACCTGGCCCCGGCAGATATAAAAAAGGAAGGAAGTCATTTTGATTTAGCTATTGCCCTGGGGATAATAATCGCATCAGGACAGATTGAATCAGATATGCCGGACAAGTGTTTCTGGGCCGGAGAATTATCTCTAGATGGAAGTTTGCGCGGAGTGCCGGGTATATTGCCCATGGCTCTGGAGCTGATGAAATCCAATGATGATAAATATTTTATTGTACCCGAGGCCAACCGGCAGGAAGCCGGTCTGGTCAGCGAAGTTCGTTCCCTGGCAGCATGGAACCTGCTGGAAGTATGCCAATTCCTGCAAGGTGATTCAGCTTTAAGCAAGGTTGAGCCAACTGCCTATACAGGTGGAACAGGTTCGGACAACATCCCTGACTTCGCCGATGTCAAAGGCCAGGAAATGGCCAAAAGAGCCCTTCTGGTAACCGCTGCCGGCCTGCACAACCTGCTCCTGATCGGACCTCCCGGAGGCGGCAAGACCATGCTGGCCCGCCGGGTTCCCGGTATCATGCCGGAAATGAGCCGCGAGGAAGTGCTGGAAACCACCCGCATCTATTCAGTGGCCGGCCTCCTAAATCCCGACCATCCCATGGTAGATGTCAGGCCCTTTCGTGCTCCGCATAAAAACGCATCAAGCGCCAGCGTCATTGGCGGCGGAAAAATACCCCGCCCCGGCGAAATCAGCCTGGCCCAAAACGGGGTACTGTTCCTGGATGAGTTCCCCGAATTCAACCGCGACCTGCTGGAAGCACTCAGGCAGCCCCTGGAAGACAAAATAGTAACTATTGCCCGGGCTCAGGCAACTCATAGTTATCCTGCCAATTTCGGGTTGATCGCTTCAATGAATCCATGTCCTTGTGGGTTTTACGGCTCGGAAGTGGAATGCAAATGCACTCCCCTGCAGATTCAAAAATATCTGGGGCGCATCAGCGGCCCCCTTCTGGATCGCATGGATCTGCATGTGGAACTGCCCAGAGTAAATTTCGAGCAGCTGCGGGACCGGGAAAGCGGAGAGAGTTCAGCAACTATGCGGGAAAAGGTAACGATAGCAAGAGAAATTCAGCATAAACGGTTTGCCCGCTACAGGATAAGCTTGAATTCAGAGATGAGACCGGCTGATGTTAAGAAATTCTGCAAACTGGATGAAGAATCCGAGAGGCTCTTAAAGAATGTCTTTGATCGGCTGCAGATGAGCGCCCGCGCTCATGACCGAATACTCAAAGTCGCCCGCAGTATCGCCGACCTGGAGCAGTCGGAAAATATCAAGATGCAGCACCTGGGCGAAGCCCTGCAGTACCGGAGTTTGGATAGGAAGTACTGGAGGAATTAGAATAAAAGTAACGACAATGCATCCATAATATTTTTTAAATCTTCTGAATGCAATGAACCCAACCTCTTGAGAACGATAGATTGGTCAATGGTAAATAGACGATGTACTCGAGCAACTGTAGGCTTAGGTAATCCGGCATTATCCAAATGTAAAGCAGGGATTTCCTCTGTACCTTTTGGTGAGGAGGTAAGCA
>JAQUBU010000087.1 GCA_028686565.1 Syntrophomonadaceae bacterium | reverse complement strand
CATTAAGGGTAGAACAGCGGCTCATTATTGCCCGGTGTCAGGGGATATCTGGGTCAAGCTGATTGCAGAAAAAAATACCCACCGTTTACTGGGAGGACAAATAGTGGGATATGGCGGTGCTGGCAAGCGTATTGATGTACTGGCCACTGCTATAACCATGGGAGCAACAGTAGACGAAATAATCGAAATGGATTTGGCCTATTCCCCTCCCTTTAGCCCGGTTTGGGATCCCATTTTGGTAGCGCTGAACCAGTTCTAGCTAACAGAGTTCTGACAAGGGGGATGACAAGGGGTTCTGAGAGGGGGGACACAAGGGGACGTTTTTGGTGTGTCGTTAAAAATGACACACCAAAAACGTCCCCTTGTGTCCCCCTTGTCAGAACTCTGTTAGCTTATATCTACAACAGCTATGGTACAGCGGGAAATGCAGATCAACTTTTCATCTTCATCAAAAATACGAATATCCCAGACAATAGTCCGGCGGCCAACATGAACTGGGGTTCCTACCGCTTTGATCATTCCCTTGCTCACACTGCGAAGGTGGTTGGCGTTAATCTCCAAACCAACGGCCCGTTGTTTTTCAGGATCAATGAACAGGTAGCTGCCTGAGGAAGCCACGGTTTCAGCTAAAACCACGGAAACCCCGCCATGCATCAGACCAAAGGGCTGGTGAACTTTTGAAGTTACCGGCATCGTTGCGGTTACTCTTTCCTGTGTAAACTCAACAACATTAATATCCAAGGTGCTCATTATAGTGTTTTTAAGATCGAAATCTTCCCACTTCATATAGATTCCCTCAATTCTTGATAAAGTGATGTATTAATAATTTTAGCACACTACTGGCAAACAAGTGCCCACAGTTCATTTGTGTGTAAAGCCAGGGAGGAATTAAGCTGAGGGCTGCCGTTATTCTATTGGGTCTCTGGGGAGGGATTTGCCTTAATCTCCGGTTTTTTGTCAGGCATATGTTTCTTTGTAATGTTATTGATTTCATAATAAATAACTGCAGCCGTCAAGCATACTGCCAGGCCGTCAGCAATAGGGGCAGTTCGCCAGACTCCGTTGATCCCCCAAAAATTGGGCAGAATAAGTAATAAGGGGATAAACAGTAAAACCTGTCGGGAAAGGCTTAAGATAATGGATTGAACTGCTTTTCCCACAGCTTGGAAGTAGCTGGAACAAACAATTTGAAAACCGACTACCGGGAACATAGTAAAAAATATTAACATGGCATTACTGGTCATGTTGGTAAGCTGGGTATTGCCGTCACTAAAAAGACTCACTATTTCAGTTGGCCAGCAACGTACAATTATAAAACCAAGAACTGCAATACAACTGGCGGCTATAATGGCTTTTTGCAAAGCCTCTTTGACCCGGTCATATTGCTGGGCACCAAAATTGTAGCCAATAATAGGCTGAGCTCCCTGGCTTACACCTACGATCGGCATAAATAACAATGTGGCTATGCTCATTATGATACCAATAGATGAAAGCGCCATATCCCCGCCATAGATAATCAGGGTTTTGTTCAGTATCAGATTTTGAATACTGTTGGCAAGCTGCATGGCAAATGGTGCAAAACCAATAGTTACGATGCTTGATATAATAGGAAGCTGCAATTTAAGATTCTTAATGCGAATTTTTACCACGCTTCGCTCAGAAAAGAAATAGCTTAGTACCCAAATCGCGGAAAACGATTGCCCGGAAAGGGTAGCCAGAGCGGAGCCTTTAATTCCCCATCCCAATTTGAAGATAAAAACATAGTTTAAAACAATATTTATAACAGTGCCTATAACCTGGGTGTACATAGCCAGACGGGGATTACCTTCAGCTCTGATGAAGTTGTTCATACCCATGCTGATGGAGCCGATAAAGGAACCCAGCATTATAATATGGGTAAAATCACGGGCATAAGGCAATACTTCTTTACTAGCCCCAAAAAGGATTAAGATAGAATCTGCGAAAAGGAGATAAATGCCGGTTAAAAGCAATGGCAATATAATCAACAAGGCCATGGCATTGGCTATAATTTTTTCCGCTTCTTCCTTTCTCCTTTCTCCCAGGCGAATTGATATCAGAGCTGTAGCGCCTATGCCTATCAACATTGAAAAAGCCATAAGAATTAACATCAGGGGAAAAGCCACAGTAGTTGCAGCAATGCCGACAGACCCTACGCCTTGACCTATAAATATCCGGTCAATAATGTTATATAGTGAGTTAACCAGCATGGCGACGATGGCAGGTATCGAGAATTTCCAAAGCAAGCTGCCTATAGCTTGATCCCTCATCGGGATATCATGATCCATTAAAATCTTCCTTCTATAATTTATTTAAGAATTCTATGACATGGCGCAAGCTGTTAACAAAATCTTGTATATCATCAGTTTTATGATTATGAAACATTTCATTTATTACCTTAAGCTCATTTCCAATGATGTCCTCCATCTCTGATCTTCCTAAATCGGTAAGCACCAGCAAGGACTTGCGCCGGTCATGGGGAGCAGCACAGCGGCTAACCAAGCCCAGTTCTGCTAATTGGTCTATTAAGGTGGTTACACTACCTTTTTCGAGATCCAGCATTTTTGCTATTTCGGTAGAAGTCAGGCTGTCATCGCGGTATAAGAAACTAATAATTTTGATATGATTCTTTTTCATTTCAGAATGACTTTCATTGCTTTTCCGGAAGCGATAGATGAATTTTTCATGAAACAATCCCAAAAAGCTGAATAATAAATCACGCAATTCGCTGGCTGCTTCATTACTCACGAGCATCACCATCCATTATATTAGAATACTTACAGTAAGAAAACTAACATATTATATTAAAGATTGCTCCTGGCGTCAAGTGTGGCGGGACAGGTCCCGCTGTTACACCACAAATTTCAGCTTGGCGGAGCGAAGCTTTTTTGTTATAATTATTTCATGCAAAGGGGAGTAACTTCTTCGGATAGAGTCAACATCCTGGCCTTGTGCCTGGCTCTATCAACCAGAATTTTGGTTTGGTGAGACCTTTGCCTCCGAATAGGGAGGCAAGGGTCTTTTATATTTTTAAGAGGGGGCAAAAAGGCAAATTTTCACGAATTAAAATGCAGCAGAGCCTGGATAAAGTAATTAATATCAAGAAGGGTTATTTATTTTTCAAATAATTTTTGGGCGGAGGTAATTTATGACTGGATTAGAAGTCTTGGTGGCTTTGGGGAGCATTGTGGTAATAGATATTGTACTGGGGGGAGACAATGCTATTTTAATTGCTCTGGCAAGTAAAAATCTGGCGCCGGAACAGCGCAAGAAGGCAATGTTTTGGGGGGTAGTTGGGGCTGTGGCAGTAAGGGCTGCATTGACGGCAGTTGCGTTATACCTGCTAAAAATACCACTTTTACAGTTTGCCGGAGGGGTTTTGCTGGTCTGGATAGCATTAAAGCTCTTGCTGGAAGATAAGAAGGTAGAATGCGCAAGTGCCACCTGTCTTAGCGAAGCTATCAAAACAATAATTGTGGCTGATGTCGTAATGGGAATTGATAATGTGATTGCCATAGCCGGCGCTGCACATGGCAGTATGTTGATGGTTGTTTTAGGGCTGGCGATAAGCGTACCCATAATAGTCTGGGGAAGCACTTTTCTTCTCAAATGGATGGATAAATATCCTGCCATTGTTTACATTGGAGCCGGGGTTTTAGCCTGGACAGCAGGTCAAATGATAGTCAGTGATAAGATAATTGCCCGGGGAATAGGGAACTACATCCCCTACTTCGAATGGGTGATACCTCTTGTGGTTTTACTGGGAGTAATTCTTACAGGTCTGAATAAGAACAAACTAGCTAAACAGCAGTGCAAGATTAGCTAATTTCCCCTGAAAAACTACAAAAACATCTTAAGGGTGTGCATAAATATGCTGGTAACTGTTGGCGAAGCATGGCAGAAACATCCTGCGAAGGCGATTGGCGGAAGGGGGCGAGCCCCACGGACGGGGCGAGAGGGGCTACTGAACAAGGATGTAAATTAGTCCTGTACCACTGAAGCCAATCGACAAGCAGTTGATGTTTCCCATGCAAAGACTGGTTGCAAGTATATTTATGCACACCCGCACACCATAATCTGAGTTTTTCAGGAGCAACTAGCTAGTTTGTTATAAACAGGCAGGAGCAGGAATCAGCCATGTATCAGGCGGGGCAGGCAGCGAGTGCAAACCCACAGGGCTTGCCCCTGGTGTTTAATGGACAACAGATAGGCATCATCCTCGGATGTACTGCAAAAGCTGCAGCTTTGCGGTAGATATTTAATCTTTTGGCCGGTGTTTTGTTTTTTAACGGCTTCCTCGGAAAACTCCTCCGCTTCTCTTTGTTCCAGTGAAAGCGCACCGGTTGGACATATTCCCAGGCAGACACCAGCTCCATCACAGAGTTCTTCACGAATGATACGGGCTTTGCCGTTTTTCAGAACCAAAGCCCCTTCAGCACAGGGATTGATACAAACCCCGCAGCCATTGCAGAGTTCTTCATCTATTTTTACAATTGTACGTTTAGCCATAAAAACACCTCCTTTTTCGGGTGAGCTGTGAGGACTGGCTTTCTTATATAAAGGGTTATGAATATAGTGTAAATACAACCCTCTTAAACTTACTCTGGAAAAGAACCGATTTTTTAGGCTGCTTTAAGCTCTTATAGTCAACATTTACCTGAAATATTCAAGCGGCCCGGATATTGTTGATAATATGGCATATAGCCGTCCCGCTTTATCTATCCCTAACGCCTAACCCCGCACACCTTACTTTTAACTAATGATGTGTCCCTTCAACTACCTTTATACCTTTGCTTTCAATGGAATTTTTAATTTCCGCCAAATGCGGACAGCGTGGATAATCATCCTCAAGCATCATACAGGAAGACAGATGCACAGCAGTAAGATTGTATTTCAAGAGTTTATCGACCAGCCGGGAAACGCGGCGTCCGGAACAGCCTCCACAGGTGAAAAAGCCGATTATTTCAGCATCTTTATCATAACCGGCAAAAGCCAGGCGGCGGTTGTTAAAGGCTTTGAAGCAAGCTATACCCGGGCAGACTTCAGATACAGTTTCACAACGGACGATGGCTATGCGCTGCTTACCTTCATCACCGGCTTTTTTTTCGGCAAAGCTAATATATTTATCCCGTCCTTTGCGAACATCTTCCACACTTACTTCATTACGGCCATCTTTCTTAACGGCTTTTTCCACAGCCTTCTTAGCCATACCGCGAACAAAGGCAGGCACTTTTTCTATTTCTTTTTGGGCTTCATCGTTCCACTGCATAGGAAACCTCCTTCTAGAGCATATGCTTCGCAATAATGTACGGGGTGGGCAGTAAGGATTTCCCCCCCACCCCGCGATGGATCAAATCACGATTTTATCATAATCAGCATCATTTTAAATTTTTGCATAGCTTTCAGGGCATGAGGTTCATTAGCAGGCATAATTATCATTTCACCTGCTTTTAAGAAATGTGAATTACCGGCAATAATTATTTCGGCCTCTCCATCCAGCAGGTGAACCATGGCATCGAAGGGAGCGGTATGTTCGCTCAATCCCTGTCCAGCATCAAAGGCAAACAGGGTTATGGTTCCACCCGGTTTATTAACGAGTGTTTTACTTACCACTGAATCAAACTGGTAGTCTATGGCTTCTGCGCCAGGTATAACTTTAGCCATTATAGTCTGATTTTTTCCTGTTTTGATAGTGTTGTCCATGTCAATACCTCCCCTGGTGTTATGATAAGCAGACAATAAAGCGGTGCGGGAGCTTTATTGCCTGCTTTATTATTAGCATACCCGACTTAAGCCAGAATAGCAGCCAGATCCTGTTCGGCAGTAGTAATGGCTTTCAGATTAAAGGTATTTACCAGCACATTGAGGACATTGGGACTGATAAAGGCTGGCAAACTTGGCCCCAAACGAATGTCTTTAATACCCAGATAGAGCAATGTCAACAATATGGACACAGCTTTTTGCTCGTACCAGGAAATTATCAGTGAAAGCGGCAGTTCGTTGACATCACAGTCAAAAGCCTTACTCAAAGCAACTGCAACTTGAATGGCAGAATAGGCATCATTGCATTGGCCCATATCGAGCAGGCGGGGTATGCCCTGGATATCGCCAAGCTTCTGGTCGAAGAAACGGTACTTGCCGCATCCCAGGGTAAGAACAGCACTATTGGCTGGAGTCTTTTCCACAAACTCACTAAAGTAATTACGCCCAGGCTTGGCACCATCACAGCCGCCAACCAGGAAAATGTGCTTTAGGTCCCCGCTTTTAACTGCACCAATAATTTTATCAGCAACTGACATAACTGTATTCCTTGCAAATCCTACCAGAACAGAGCCTTTATCCTCATCGTAGCTAAAGCCGGGCAAAGTATTAGCTTGGGCAATCAAGGCTGAAAAATCTCCGTGCTGCAAATGGGTGATTCCCGGCCACCCTACCGGACCGGTGCTGAAAATATTGTCCTTATAAATTTCCTGGGGTTCCTGCAGACAATTAGTGGTCATCAGAATAGCACCCGGAAAGTTGGCAAATTCCTTTTTCTGATTTTGCCAGGCAGTTCCGAAATTGCCATATAAGTTTTTATATTTTTTAAGTTCAGGATAACCATGAGCTGGCAGCATTTCCCCGTGGGTATAGATATTGATATCACTATCTTTTGTGGCTTCCAGGAGAAGCTTGAGGTCTTTTAGATCGTGTCCCGAAACCAGAATGCAATTGCCGGCTTTGTGACCCAGAGGGACCTCAGTTGGGACTGGATGACCATAACTTAGAGTATTGCCTGCATCAAGCAGCTCCATCGCCCGCAGGTTGATCTCGCCACAGGCCAGGACCATTTGCAGCCAGTCATTCAGGGAGAGATCTGTCCCGGCTATTTGAACCAAACTCTCAGCGACAAAGGCGTAAACCCGCTCGTCTTCTTGATCCAGTAAAGCAGCGTGGTAAGCATATGCAGCCACACCTTTTAATCCGTAAAGAAGCAGCTCCTGCAAGGAGCGGATATCAGGGTCAAGATTGGAGGGAACCAGGAAACCGAGTTGTTTGCCCTGCTGAATTAATTGCGCCAATGTCGGGGCGGGAAGATAATTAATTACCGGGTCTGCTTCCGGGTTGTTGATGGAAAGGTTAAGCTTGAGCTTTTCACGCAGAACAGCACTGCGGTTTATCAGGTTATAGAGAGCTTCGGGGTCAAAATTCACATTAGTAAGCGTAGCAAATAGACCTTCCATGATGAGCCGGTCCACATCCCGGTCAAGGTTGCCTTGTTTGCGGATTGCGATGGCGTAAATTGCAAGATCCTTGAGTGCATAAAGCAAGACATCCTGTAATACTGCCACCTCGGGATTTTTGCCGCATACTCCGATGGTAGTACAAGCCACCCCTTTTGAAGTTTGTTCACATTGGTTACAATACATTTTTAAAACCTCCTTTTAATTTTTTTATTATTAATAAGGATAAAATGGACTTCTTTTGTCAACAAAGCGGGTAAAAAAATACTTTTTAAAGAGCTAAGGCTGTTTAACCAAATCGGCCAGGGTCTGTTTGTTTAGTTCAGCAAGAAAAGCTTTCTGCGCCCGGGCTAAAACGGTGGTAACCGGGCAGCTGGCTTGGTTGGGACAGAAATATCCGGGAGCCAAACAGGGATTGATAGCGATAGGGCCTTCGATAGCAGCCACAATATGGGCAATCGTGATTTGATCAGCAGCTTTGGACAATCTTACCCCGCCTTGAGTTCCTCTATGGGTTGTTACCAGGCCCCCCAGAGCAAGAAGGTGGATGGTCTTTTTTAAAAAATCCTCAGGAATATCCTGCCGTTCAGAAATTAGCTTGCTTGAGAGCAGTTCCCCGTAAGGCAGAGTTGCTAACTCAAGCATGGTTCTAATTGCATATTCACTTTGGCGGGTAAGCTGCACGGAGACCACTCCTTAATATGGATTAATAACATCCACTTTAACTACTTTAGTAGTTTAGCTCAGACTTTTAAAAATGGCAAGACTTTTATTTAATTTTAATAACTCAACTTTCGTAGTTGACATATTATGCGACATAACTAGTGTGCTTGTCATTGCTATGAAACTAGCGTACTTGTCATTGCGAGGAGCGCAGCGCGGCAATCTTCCCCGGTAATTGATTACGTAAATGAAAAACGACTGACGCTTTTCGTTTATCGTGGCGGGTTATTACCCGTGATAATTGCGAGCGGTAGAGAAGGAATTTAAAATGACTTGGCGATGGATGGATTGCTTCGCTGCACTCGCAATGACATATAAGATAGCTCGCGATGTTCGTCAATATGGAATTTTAAACAGTTTATATTTATTGCTTTTTCGGGCTTTTCAGCTTGTTCTTTTGGTCAGAAAGTTGAGTTATTAAGTTTCGCACTTGGAAGAAATTC
>JAQUBU010000086.1 GCA_028686565.1 Syntrophomonadaceae bacterium | reverse complement strand
TCATGTATACTGTATCCACCAGCGTTTCAGAAATTTTTACCGGAATAATAATCGACAGCATAATTGTTAACTATTATGATATAAGGAAATAATAAATTAGTTAGATGAGAGAAAGAGGGAGAACTGCCAATGAATACTACCGATTCTGCTTTACCGGTTAACTTTATTCAGAATATTATTAGCGACGACTTAAAGATTGGTAAGAATGGAGGCCGGGTACATACTCGTTTCCCGCCGGAACCCAATGGCTATTTGCATATTGGTCATGCCAAATCGATCTGCCTGAACTTTGGTTTGGCAGTTGCCAATGGGGGGATTACCAACCTGCGTTTTGATGATACCAACCCCAGCAAAGAGGAAGTTGAATATGTAGAATCCATTCAGACCGATGTCAAATGGCTGGGCTTCGATTGGGAAGACCGGATGTTTTATGCCTCGGACTATTTTGAAGAGATTTACGAATATGCGGTAGAATTGATTAAAGCAGGGAAAGCCTATGTCTGCGACCTCAGCGCTCAGGAGATAAGGGACTATCGGGGGACTCTTACTGAGGCGGGCAAGGACAGCCCCTACCGCAACCGCTCCATTGAAGAAAACCTTGATTTGTTTACCCGCATGCGGGCCGGGGAATTTGCAGACGGTACCCGGGTATTGCGTGCCAAAATAGACATGGCTTCACCTAACTTGAATATGCGTGATCCTGTTTTATACCGCATTCTGCGTTCCAGTCATCATAGAACAGGGGATGCCTGGTGCATCTATCCGATGTATGATTATGCTCATCCTATTTCGGATTCCTTTGAAGATATCACTCATTCCATTTGCACGCTTGAATTTGCCGATCACCGGCCATTGTATGACTGGTGTTTGGATGCGCTGCCCCTGGAATCCTATCCCCGCAAAGTAGCGGGCCGCCCCCAGCAGATCGAGTTTGCCCGGCTGAACCTGAGCTATACCGTAATGAGCAAGCGCAAGCTCCGCGAACTGGTGGAGAAGGATTATGTAAGCGGGTGGGACGACCCCCGCATGCCAACCATCTCCGGACTGCGGCGGCGCGGCTATACACCGGCGGCAATAAGAGACTTTTGTGACCGCATTGGGGTCGCCAAACGAAACAGCACAGTAGATATTGCCTTGCTGGAGCATTGTATTCGGGAGGATTTAAATATCAATGCTGCGCGGGTTATGGCAGTTTTACGTCCTCTAAAGGTTATTATTGACAATTATCCCGAGGGGCAGGTGGAGTGGCTGGATGCCGAAAACAACCCGGAAAATCCAGAAATGGGCTCACGCAAAATCCCATTTTCCCGTGAGTTATTCATTGAACAGGAAGATTTCATGGAGAATCCACCTAAGAAATTCTTCCGTTTAACTCCCGGCGGGGAAATCCGCCTGAAGAGTGCCTATATCATTAAATGCGAAAAAGTAATCAAGGATGAACAAAGCGGGGAAGTTATGGAACTGCATTGCAGCTATGACCCCGATTCCAAAAGTGGGGGAGCTACTGCCGGGCGCAAGATTAAAGGAACATCACATTGGGTTTCCGCTTCCCATGCGATTCCGGCTGAGGTACGTCTTTACGAGCAGCTTTTCCTGGTGGAAAACCCTGATGAAGAAGCTGAGGGCTCGGATTATAAGGCGAACCTTAATCCAAATTCAATTGAGTGCCTGAAAAATTGCATGCTGGAACCGGGAGTAGCGGCTGATTCTGCAAGCCATTATCAGTTTTTAAGACAAGGTTATTTCTGTGTGGATAGTGTTGATTCATCCCCGGAAGCATTGGTTTTCAACCGTATTGTTTCATTAAGAGACAGCTGGGCCAAAATACAGAAAAAAGGCTAAAAAGCCAACAGAGGGACGTTCTTTTCGTTGGGTCTGAGCACGCTCACACCCAACGAAAAGAACGTCCCTCTGTTGGCCCCTCTGTTGGCCATGTAGGAATATGAAATATTATGGCGAATAAATGATACTAAATGGTTAATTTATAGTAAAACGAAGCAAACGTCAAAGTACCAAAGCTCAGTGTTTTGCGATATAGTAAAAGTGCGTACCATTTTTGGGAGGGATAGTCTTGGCGGAGATAAATTATAAGGACTATATTAAAATCAATAAACTTATCGAAATTGAAATTGATATGGATAAGGGTAAACTGGAACAAAAAGATGTTTTTGCAAGCCGGGTTGAGGATATAAGAAGAGATACCATTATCGTTGCTGCGCCATATAGGAAGGGAACCATAGTACCCGTACCGGTAGGTGAGGAAGTACAAATCCGGATCGGAAAAGATGGTACCTACTATTTATTTCATACCCGGATATTGGAAAGAATAGCGGGGCATCAACCGCTGTTGCAGTTATCAGCGCCCTTTAAGGTAACGAAGATACAAATGCGTAATTGGGTTAGGGTGGAAACTAATCTGCCAATGTTATATCGTATTGCTGGTTCAGAAAGCGAATTTATTGAAGCCACCGCGATAGATATTAGTGGCGGAGGTATTTGCATGTTAAGCAATGATCCAATAAAGCAAGATTGTGTGCTGGAAATTGAAATTACATTTCCGGATAAATTTGTATTAAAGGCTCAGGGCAACGTAGCACGCTGCTTTGATGAACAGAAGCCCATTAGGATAGGGGTTTGTTTTCAGGACATTAGAGAGCGCGATCAGGAGAGAATTGTAGGCTATGTATTTAAGAAACAGAGAGAATATATTAAAAAAGGAGTTGGCAAGACTCCTTTACGCTAAAAGCTGCAAATTACGTTTATCCTCCTCGTCGGACAATACTCTAGAGGCATTCCTGCATATTCTGCCTTTAAGCCGCCATTGGCGGCTTTTGTTACTAATCGAAAAGATGTCCCCCCACTTCTTTAAGCGGTCGGGTTTCTTTAACAAAACAGGCGACGGGTTTAATATCCCGCCTCGTTGCGGCGGTGCGGAGGAAACGGCGAAGCAATTTCTTCGGATGCTTAAATCTTTAGAGTTTATGAAGGATAGAAAGCGCTTTGTATTGAATCATTAGACTACGATCAAATATATCATAGCAATTATTAATCAGGAGGCCTCATGAGTACAGTTTATACAATGTGGCAGATATTAGATTATGTATTTATAGTAAACATAGTGTTTGCCATTCTGCTTATTTTCTTTGAACGGCATAATCCGACTGTAACTTTGACCTGGCTTTTGGTACTTTTTTTTATGCCGGTTTTAGGCTTTTTACTCTACATTTTCCTGGGTCAGGATTTGCGTAAGAAAAAACTATTTTACCTGAAAGAGGAAGAGGAACAGAAATTCTTTCCGCAGCTTACTCAGCAGGATGAATCCCTGCACAATAATCAATTGTGTTTTATAAATCCCCGGGTGAGTGAGTATCGAAATATAATACATCTGCATCTTAACAGCAACCAGTCTTTGTTCAGTCAGGACAATGATGTAGAGGTTTTTAATGACGGCAAAAAACTTCATCAAGAGATATTGAACAGTTTGGAAAGAGCTGAAAAATATATTCACATGGAATATTACATTATTGGCAATGATGCTACCGGCAAGGCCATACGTGATGTATTAGCGGCAAAAGCCAGAAGCGGGGTGGAAGTCAAGCTGCTCTACGATGGTATGGGTTGTTTGCATCTGCCGCGCAATTTTTTTAAACCCTTAATTTTGGCAGGGGGAGAAGTCAGCGTATTCTTCCCGCCGTTTTTCCCTCATATCAATCTGCGGATAAACTATCGCAATCATCGCAAGATTTGCATTGTGGATGGAACAGACGGTTATATCGGCGGTTTTAATATTGGTGACGAATACCTGGGGCTTTCCAAAGAATATGGATATTGGAGGGACAGCCATCTGCGCATAAAAGGAAGTGCCTTGAATGGACTGCAGTTAAGATTTCTGCTGGATTGGAGGTATACCTGCGGATATGATTTCCCGGTTGAGGAAAAATATTTTCCGGAGCGCGTTTCGGCGGGGCAGACCGGGGTGCAAATCGTTTCCAGCGGACCGGACTCCAAATGGAGTTCAATTAGAGATGGATATCTGCGTATGATAAGCAGTGCACGGCATAAGGTATACATACAAACTCCTTATTTTGTACCTGATGATAGTATACTGGAGGCTTTAAAAATCGCGGCTTTATCAGGTGTAGATGTGCGTCTGATGATCCCGGACAAGGCAGATCAGCCATTTGTTCACTGGGCTAATCTTTCTTATGTAGGAGAGTTATTGGAGGCCGGAGCGCGTTGTTTTGCCTATTCCGACAAGGGATTTCTGCATAGCAAGGTTATTATAATTGATGGGTTCGTTAGTTCGGTGGGTACTGCTAATATGGATATTCGCAGCTTCCAGCTAAATTTTGAGGTTAATGCTTTTGTCTATGATGAGACAGTAACCCGGAATCTGGAAAATGACTTTTTTAAGGATCTGGAAAATTCCCGTGAAATAATTCTGGAAGATTATCTGAATCGCTCAGCCGGGGTCAGAATAAAGGAAGCCCTGTGCCGCCTCCTTTCCCCGCTATTATAAGCCAACAGAGGAGCCAACAGAGGGACGTTCTTTTCGTTGGGTCTGAGCACGCTCAGACCCAACGAAAAGAACGTCCCTCTGTTGGCTCCCTAACTTACGAAGCCGGTATAGAGATGGGCGAACGGACGATCCTGTAAAACACTCAAGCGGGTAAACGGGGTGCCCAGAATATTTTCCAGGGAATAATCAAAAAACCTGGCAAAAGCTTCCAGATGAGGAATGATCTCTGTCAATTCAGACCGGCCGGATAAAATATCCTTTTTCAGATTAGTAGCCAGATGGCGTTCTGGATAATCTCCGCGCAGATAGATGGACCCGCTGTACATCCCGGTACCGCAATAGGGACCAACAAGCTTCCTGTTTTGGCCAAGACCCAGGACAATTATAGTGCCGCCGGCCATATATTCACCAGCGAAAGCACCGGCACTGCCCCCTATCACAATTACCGGTTTCTTTTCATGGTAAGCCTTCATGTGAATACCCAGGCGGTATCCGGCATCGCCCTTAATAAACAATGCTCCTCCCCGCATACCGTAACCGGCTATATCACCGACACGGCCATGCATAACAATCTGGCCGTCACTCATGGTATTGGCTACACCTTCCTGACCGTTGCCATATACTAGAATTTGAGGTCCTTGCGAAAACGCCCCCAGGTTATTCCCGGCCGTGCCATGCAGAACCAGCTTCTTGCTGTTTTTCCAGCCGCAGGCAATATAGCGCTGACCATTTAAGTTATTAACCTCTATTTCTTGCTGGGGCATTTTATCCATTATATCCAGCAATTCGTGATCCTTATAATCACCTGCATTTAATACGGTCATAATGCTACCTCCTTTAATGTAAGGGGACATACCCCGCTATTGGCTTAATTTACCTAACAACTGCTTCAATGGCTATACCTGTTAATTAATGGTTCCAGGTATTTGCTCGGGGAATGCCCCCAATTTTATGCCAGTAAGCAGAGGGTATGGTGGACAGAGATGGTGCGGCAATAAATTCTTGCCAGCCGTCAGGCGCTATCATTACTTGTTTTTCTATAGTGTTGGTCAGAGGTCCGGTAACTTCCGGCAAGTTAATAGCTATATATTTGCTTAAATAGCTTCCATTAAGGAAAAGTTCCAAATATTTATCATCCTGCTGCCAGATCAGCGTCTCAGATTTGGCATTAATCAGACTGCCTGCCGAACAGATACTTGAATCCATTATATTTACGGAATTCTGAAAAATTCCTCCGGCATCGGCCAAGTTATGGCCGGCCATATTGCATCCAGCTAAATATCCTTCTTTATGGGCCTGCGGCAGTAGTGCCATAATCTCATTTTCGCCCGTCAATACATTTTTGCTTTCTATTACATCCCCAGCGGCAAAAATGTTTTCATCATTGGTACGCAAATAATTATCAACTACAATACCTTTATTGACCTTAAGGCCGCACTCTGCAGCCAACTCTGTACGGGGCCTGGTTCCCAAAGCCAAAATCAAGAGGTCCGCATGCAGGCAGAGGCCACTGGCGAACTCGATCTGATGGTCACTTCGAATAGCAGTAAGCTCCTCATTACAGCGCAGCTTTATTCCTGCACCATTTAAGAGTGTACTGATAATTGCTGCTGAATCGGGGCTCATAATTCGGGGGAGGATATGGGCTTCCTTTTCAATAATGTTTACTTTTAAACCCCTTTGCCAAAGAGCTTCGGCAGCTTTCATGCCAATAAGTCCTGAACCTATTATTACCGCATTCTGACCTTCCGCCAGCAGAGCATGCAGTGATTCGGCATCAGCGAGGGTGTAAAAGGTTTTTACCCACGGTGCTTCAACACCTTCAATAGCAGGGATAACAGGCGAGCCTCCAGCAGCAATCAACAAGCGGTCATAGGGAACTGTTTGCCCATTATCCAGAACTACCTGTTGGCTGATGCGGTTTATATGCCCGGCCATGGCTTTGATCACTTCAACTCCATTAGCAGCCAGAAATTCAGGTGAACGATAACTTATATCCTTGAATTTATACGGTCTTGCCAGGAAGTAGGATATAAGCGGACGGGTATAAGGTCCTCTTTGTTCACCGTCGATAATAGTTATACTGCCTTTTTGGGCAATGCTCCTTATGCCTTCCACAGCCCCCATAGCTGCAATACAACTTCCAATAACAACATATCTCATAGGGGATTCACCTCCTCGCTCATTAGTTGCAAGGCGCCATTGGGACAGTTGGCAACACAGGCTGGGATACTGTTTTTTTCCCGGCATAAATCGCATTTAACTACCTGGTGCTTTTCGTAGCAGGGACGAACATGTCCATAAGGGCAGAGCATTACACAGCTAAAACATCCTACACAGCGCTCTGCATCAACAAAGACGGTACCGTCGGAGTCGCGCTGCATGGCGCCGCTGATACAGCCATTCACACAAGGTGCATCATTACAGTGCATACAAGTGTTCAGCCAGGACCACTGCGGGGACCCCATAAGCTTGGAGCGGTTAACCGGCTTACCCTTTTTGAAAGCTTTTAAAACGTTGCCATTCCAGCCATCATGCTCTGCAGCACAGTATATTTCACAAAGCCCGCAACCCAGACAATATTCCGGCAAAGCTACAACTTTCATATTATCACCCCTACTCCCCCGCTGGTTTTACGCCAAGCAAATCCAGTTCTTCCCGGCTAAGACCTATTCCTCGCAGCATCAAGCGGTTGCCCCGCAGGCTGTCTACTGCATTTATCCCCATACCGCCCATCATTTCCTTAATTTCATGGCTCCAGGCCTTAAGCAGATTTGCGGCATGTTTACTGCCAATTATGGGATTTAAGCGTTTTGTCAAATCCTGACGGGTGGTCGCGATACCCCAGTTGCATTTACCGGTAAAACACATCTGGCACATATGGCAACCCAGAGCCAAGAGGGCTGCGGTAGCAATGTAAACCGCATCAGCTCCCAGGGCTATGGCTTTCAGTACATCAGCACTGTTTCTTATACCTCCGGTTACTACCAGTGAGGCATGCGAACGGATACCTTCATCCCGTAAACGGCTGTCTACCTGGGCCAGAGCCAGTTCAACGGGAATCCCGACATTATCGCGGATTCGCATGGGGGCGGCCCCGGTACCGCCGCGAAAACCGTCAATTACCAGAATATCAGCCCCGGCTCTTACTACCCCGGAAGCAATGGCACTTATATTGTGTACAGCAGCTACTTTGACGGCAATCGGCTTCCGGTAGCGAGTAGCAACTTTCAGAGTCTCGATTAGCTGGGCCAGATCTTCTATGGAGTAAATATCATGGTGCGGAGCGGGAGAAATTGCATCTGACCAGGCCGGGATCATCCGCGCCCGGGAAACCTCCTGGCTTACTTTCTCGCCGGGCAGGTGTCCGCCTATGCCCGGCTTGGCTCCCTGGCCTATTTTAATTTCTATGGCCGCCGAATTTTCCAGATAATCCGGGTGCACGCCAAAACGTCCCGAAGCTACCTGTACAATGGCTCCCTTACCGTAATCCAGCAGGTCCGTATGCAGACCGCCTTCGCCGGTATTCCAGAAGGTACCCATTTGCCGGGCTGCCGCTGCCAGTGATTTCTGGACATTTATGCTAACCGAACCAAAAGACATGGCAGAGAACATTATGGGTATATCCAGTTCCAACTGGGGCTTTTCTAAATCGCTGCCGTTTTGATCTTTATTACCCAGGTAAGTGTTCAGTTCCATAGGTTCCCTAAGGGGATCGATGGAAGGATTGGTCACCTGGCTGGCATTGAGCAGCAAATGATCAAAAAAATTCTTGTAGCTGCGGGGATTACCCATTCCAGTGAGCAGTACCCCTCCGCTCTCGGCCTGGGCGTATATTTCCCTGATGGTTGATGATGTCCAGTGTTTATTGCTCCTAAAATCCATGGGAAATTCAATAATGCTCAAGGCCCGGGTCGGAC
>JAQUBU010000085.1 GCA_028686565.1 Syntrophomonadaceae bacterium | reverse complement strand
CAGAACAGCCTTTTATTTTGCACAGAGAAATTTATTCTCCAGCCATTTTATAGTAATATCCTCTCTAAATATAGTCTTATTGCTAAAACGATGGTCAGCACCTTCGATTAATACTAATTCAGCATTACTGCAATAAGACGATATATAATGAGCATTACCTGAATCAACCACTTCATCAGATATACCCTGAACGATCAGAACGGGTCTTTTTCCAATTGAGCTAAGATAGTCAGCCATATTATGATTCTTAAAATCATTGATTAAGGCTGGGCCGATCCAAAATATGCCGCCTTCATCACTGAAACTCAACTCGTGTCCGGCTTCCAGTTCCTGATAAGCATCGCCCAGCATAACTGCAAAGGTATCCTGCAGTTTGACCGGAGTAGACCATAAAACAAATCCGGCCACCCTCTCATCACAGCTTCCTGCCTTTATAACGGTACTGCCGCCAAAACTTCTCCCCAGGAGAATTATGGGCAGTTTATGACAGTTATAAACAAAATCAATAACCCAAGCCAGGTCATCGGCCTGTCGGGAAAGAGTGACTTCCCCAAAATCTCCGTCACTTTCGCCACTCCCAATAAAATCAAACGCATATACGCCTACCCCTATAAGATTTAAACGCTGGGCGAAAGCAAACAGTTTCCCGCCATTATCCTTGGTACCTCGAAACCCGTGGCAAACCACCATGATTACGTGATAATCCTCGGCAGGCAAAAATGCCCGGACGGCTATCCCCTGATTATTTAATTTGCTTATTCGAATATTTTGAAGTTCCATTATTTTTTTATAACCCTTTGCCCCCAGTATACGATCAGCTGCGGGCCAAGGCACCCTCCTGTAATAAATATAATTTAGGCGTAAACTAAGTTATTCAACTTTCGCAGTTGACTTGCACTACGGTAGTGTCATTGCGAGCGCAGCGCGGCAATCTTTCTATATACAGCTGTTATAGATTGCTTCGCTACGCTCGCAATTCTCACGGGTATTTAACCCGCCACGATAAACTAAAAGCGTCAGCCGTTTTTCTTTTACGTAATCAATTACCGGGGAAGATTGCCGCGCTGCGCTCGCAATGACAGGAAGGCGCTGTGCTTACAATGACAAGTACGCTATTTCATAGCAATGACAGGTACGGTAGTTCATAGCAATGACAGGTACGGTAGTTCATAGCAATGACAAGCACACTAGTTTCATAGCAATGACAGGTACGTGAGTTTTCATAACAATGACAGGCTTAAAGGTCGCCTGCCGATATTGTTTTCATAACAATGACAAGCACACTAGTTTCATAGCAATGACAGAATAGCAAAGCAAGCGGTCTTTTGTCGCTCTAACCTGTCAACTGCGAAAGTTGAGTAAGTTACCTTTAGACCACACCTCACTCAATAACCCTTTTGTCACTCTTACATTGGTTTCTTTTCTTTACGCTTATCATCAGATTCATGCCGCACTTTATTACTGCAATAATCGCAAATAAACGTAGGTGCCTTTTCCTGTTTACTTAACTTTTGAAAATCTTTATGGTCTTCCTCTACATCATAATTTTTCCCGCACAACAGACATCTGGCTGAAAGACTCTTCATGTATAAAACCTCCCCGTATTTTATCTCTCCTTCTATAGTAACAAAACTCTCAATAAATCAGAAGACAATATGTCCTTTAGGTAAATTTTGGTGTACATGTTTTTGTCCGTAAATCTATTCCGGGGCCAATCGGCTAAATTAATATTTCGAGTTGATCCCCTGTTTACCGGTATCGCATTCCCTTGAGAATTAAAGGCAATAATTGCCTTTCTCACCAGTTCATCCATACCCTGATTAAATATCTGGCTTCGTATTTCATTAAGACTGTCCGGTACATTACAGCAAATATAGGTTTGACAAAGAAAAGGCCTCGCATTATAGATAGTGCAAGTACCTTCTTTGTTCAAAAATATGCAGTTTTGTCCGTTCTTTCTTTTCAAGGTAATGTCTACTACATTACCTTGAACTTCAATCCATAGATATTTAAATGATTCGATAAAACCAATATGTAAAGCTTTGCAGATATTTTCCACATCGATAGAGGTTACCGGTAAAGGTTCGTGGCAGCATAGATCACAGCCATAGCATTTACTGGAAGCCGGCGGCCAAAGTCGCGGCAAATCAGAATTTTCAATAAAGCCGTTCATATCATCCAGGAAGTCCTGTACACTTGGATTGCCAGTTTTGATTTTCATCTCAAAATCGGTCCCTCCTTTGTGCACAACTTTGTTGAAAATAAACTTGTCCAAAATATGCCTCCTTAAAAATTTGACCCATTCAACATATGAAGTAATGTGAACGGGTCAAAGGATCGTTTTTATTATTAGGCTGATAATCTTAAATACTATATTTTAAAATACACCATGGCTATTTCCAGCTCATTTACGACACTGTTTAATTTTTCCACCGATGCATTAACTTCTTCAACAACCGCCATTTGCTCTTCTGCTACTTGACTGATGGCTTGCGTATGGCTTACATTGCTTTCAGCGGAAGCACTGGTTTTTTCGATGGATTCCAGTGCCATTTCGGCGCTGGCTGCCATTTGCTGGCTGGCCGCTGACATTTCCTGAATTTGTTCACTAACCAGGCCAATCGCCTGGATAATATGTTCGAAAGCTTCTCCGGCACTTGCTACTACTTCAGTTCCATTGGCAACTTCCGCAGTACCTTCCTCCATAGCTCTGACCGCATGGTTGGCTTCATTTTGAACTTCTTTTATCAGACCAGCTATACGTTTAGCAGCCTCTCCTGATTCCTCAGCTAATTTTCTTACCTCTTCGGCAACTACGGCAAAGCCTTTGCCTTGCTCCCCGGCACGAGCTGCTTCAATAGCAGCATTCAAAGCCAATAAATTAGTCTGGTTGGATATTTTAGTAATTAAATCAACTATTTGGTTTATTTCCTGTGATTTCTCACCCAGCCCCTGTACTATTTTAGCTGTAGAATTAACTGTATTGCTGATAATACCGATCTGCATTATGGCTTTTTCTACCTGCTTCTCGCCTTCTTGGGCTTTAGCATTAGCAGCTAGTGTTGATATAGACACCGCCTGGGAGTTTTCCGCCACCTGTTGGATAACCACAGTCATTTCGCCAATCACTGCCTTTGATTGATTGGTCAATCCGGCTTGATTGAAAGCGGTCTCATTCATATCACTGGCCTTCATGGTCATATCCTGCATTAGGCTTGCACTCATCTCCGAGTTTTTGAGCAGTACATTGCTGGCTTCGCCAACATTATTGGTAAGATTATGGGTTTTGCTAATCAGCTCAGAGATCTTTCCTATCATTTGATTAAAACCATGAGCAAGCTGGGCCGGTTGATCCTTGGCAAAAACCGGAATTTTCTGGGTTAGATCACCTTCAGCAGTTTTATCAACAGCAACCCCTATTCTGCGCAATGGTGCATAAACACTATGGGCAATTAAATAAGCTGCCAAGAAACCAAACAAGATACCCAAAACAGAATATATAAGCATAGCGGTTTGAAAATGACCAACTGCATCATCATAAGGTGTTGCAGGCACACCTACAAACCAAATACCTATAATTTCTCCATTGCCATCTTTAATGGGCTTGTAAGCAGATTCGTTCCAGACTCCCACCACTTCAGCCCGTCCTATGAAAAGCTCGCCATTCTTCAAAACGGCCTCGGCAACTGCTCCGGACACCTGTGTGCCGACCATACGTTCATTGTCTCTCATAACATTGGTTGCCACCCGGGTATCTCCATTGAAAATAGTAACATTGTCTCCCGTCAGGCTTCCAATCTGATCAATAATATCATACTGTCCTTCTACTAGTGTATCTCCTTTATACAGAACATTATCAACAAGTTTCCATTGGCCCGGGTAGTGCTTATTAATAATTTCTTCCCCCAATGCCAAATCGGACTTTAATTTCTCGTGAGCAGTAAACGTGATCTTTTCAGACATGACCGATGTTGCATATACTCCCATTATCCCAGTTACAATTGCTAGTACTACAGTAAAAGCCAGGTTTAGTCGCAACCGCACATCCATCTTACGAAGCAGTTTTTCCGTCCCTCTCATAAATTGCACCGTTCTATCCCCTCCCCATTAAGTGCCATTAAATCCAGATGGTTTCTCCATATTATCACATTAGCTATTTAACTGACTATATTCCACAAATGAATTAATTTTCCTTGTTTTTTTCTGAAATTATTTTAATATACAATACCCTTTGGTAGTTATAGGAACCTATAATATTTCCTTGTGAATCATAAAGATAACACAGCGATGCTCCGCCCACATAAACCTGCCCATTCTTCTCGACTCCCAGGCTTTTTATGTAAGCAACAACTTTGTCAGTACTGGAAAAAACAATTTCAGCTTTAAACAGCTTCTCCTCACTTACGGCAGTTGAAGGTTCTAATAATCTTTTAACATCAAAATCACAACCACTGACATACAGAAGCGAGCACACCAATGCCATAAGCATTAAGACTCTGGCTTTCTTCATTGACCCTTCCTCCTTCGGCCAGGTTTAAAACCAGGAGCAATGCTGGAAACAAAGCCTTGACTTTTTTTTCTTTTGTTGCTCCATTCCCTTAATTTATTGTCAACCATATGATGTATACTATCGGCCGGGAATCGACCATTATCATCTTTTTCTCCTGCCGCAATTCCTGTAAGAATCTCCAATCCTTCATCTATATGCCGTATGGCCCAGACACTGAATTTCTTGTTGCGGACCGCGTCTACAATTTCTTCATCCAGCATTAGTGAAGAAACATTTTGTTTGGGAATAATAACTCCCTGCTTACCATTCAGCCCTTTATTCTTGCAAACCTCATAAAAGCCTTCGATTTTTTGGTTTACACCGCCAATCGCCTGGATTTCACCATTCTGATTTACGGAGCCGGTTACAGCAATACTCTGTTTGATAGGAATCTGCGCCAGGCTGGATAACAAAGCGTATAATTCGGCACTGGAGGCACTGTCTCCTTCAATACCTTGATAACTTTGTTCAAATGTAAGGCTGGCGGTCAGAGAAAGAGCCTTATCCTGAGCATATTTAAAACCCATATAACCTGCCAGGGTTAATACCCCTTTACTGTGGATATTACCGCTCATTCGTATTTCTCTTTCAATGTTAACCAAACCTTTTTCACCCATAAAAGTTTTAGCGGTTATCCTCACTGGTTTACCGAAATAATGATCTCCCATCTCATATACTGCCAAGCCATTTAATTCACCAATTCTATCACCTTCAATGTTTATCATAATAGTATCTTGTTTTATATAATCCAGGATTTTATCCTCCATCATTGAAGAACGGTATTTTTTTTCCTGCAAGGCTTTTTTTACATGATTCACACCAACTATTTCAGCTTTATCATATTTGGCCCAGCAATCAGCCTCATATATTATTTCTACCATTTTAGCAAACATAGTAGTAATCTTATTCTGATCATCAGCCATTCGACTTCCATAATCGATTAAGCCGGCGACCGCTTCAGGGCTGAAATGCCTGAGCTGCTCACGTTCACATACGGAGCTGATCAATTGCGCATACTGCTGCGTATTTTTTCTATTCTTGTCGATCTCAACATCAAAATCTGCACGTATTTTGAAGAGTTTTTGGAATTCTTCATCCCATGAATAGAGCAGATAATAATATTTGGGCTCGCCCAATAAAATAACTTTGATATTGGCCGGTATTGCCTGGGGCTGCAGAGTTTCAGTGTTGGTAAGGCCTAACATGCGAGTAACATTCTCTACAACTATTTCCTGATTTTTGAGCACCCGTTTAAGCGCATCCCATACATAGTAGTTCTTAATGATATCATAAACATTGAGAACCAAATATCCACCATTGGCTATATGTATAGTACCAGCCTTAATCTTGGAAAAATCCGTGGCCAGCACTCCAAATTCTCCTTCATATTCAATCTGACCGAATAGTTTGGAATAGGTGGGATTGTTTTCAAAAATAACCGGGGCACAGGTCAATTTTGAATTATCAACAACAAGGTTGACTTGATAACGCCGCAACATTGAGCGCCGGTCCATGCGTCTAAAGAGGTTGGCCGGAGAATTGTCATCAGGTATTATAAAATGTTCATAATTATCCAAAAGATCCTGCTGTACATCTTCGAGATGAGCAATTATTTCTTTGCATAAGCGATATTTTTCAAACAAAATGGCAAAGTAGGGAGCGGCTGCAATCCGGGCAGTTTCATTTTCCAGTTCTTTAATTTTTTGTTTGATGTTTTTTTCCATTTCCTTATACTGACGAAATGCTTCATTGAGCTTTTCCTGAATTATGGAACTGCGCCTCATCAGTTCCACCCGCTCAGTTTCGTTCATTGCCATAAAGTCATCCTGATTTAAGGCTTCACCATCTTTTAGGGGTATACTGTTAATGCCGTTCTGATTGCGGGAAATAGTAAAGCCATGGGAACGGGCCTCTTCATCAAGATGCAGATACATATTGTTGGTTTCTTCAACAAACACTCCTAATATTACATTCTTCTTGGCTTCATATTCCTCACTTTCAAAGGCTTTAATAATATGTTTTATAATTTTGTCCATTTGGGTGCTGATGTCCTTCTTGAACTGTGCACCTTGTCCCGCAGATAATTCCAGGGCCCGAGGACAATCAGGCTGCTTGAAATTATAACAATAAACCCAGTCCGCTGGAACCGGTTTATCCTTCGCCTTTTGCTCCAGTACCTTACGCGCTAAAGCATTCTTGCCAGTTCCAAATGCTCCTGCCAGATAAATGTTGTACCCTGGTTTGGCAATATCCAAACCAAAGTCCAGGGAACGAAAAGCCCTCTCCTGTCCAATTATTTCATTTAATGGTTTTAGATCAGCTGTACTTTGAAATTTAAATAAGGCCGGATTACAATTCTTACGCAACTCTTTACTTTTTAACCTGTATTTATTATTGTTCAAGCAAATACCTCCGCTGTTATAGTCTTTTATTAATCTATATGTGTAACCTTGAAATTTGAACTCGCACAAGCAAAAGAAATACGCTTCGCGCAACCTTTAAAGGTACAAATTATTTAAATTGAATGGATTCAATGATGGCCAAGCTGCGAAGTGGGAAGTAATTAGTCAGAGCCAAGCTTTACACCTAACGCCTTACATCTCACCTGCTAAAAACGAAAGGTCATACCTGTATCGGCTTTAACTAAACGGGAACCTAATTCATTATAAAGACGGGCAGCAGCATAAAAACCGGTACAATGCCCAACAGCGATTTTTTCTATATCCATTTCCTTGATTGCCGAAATGGTTCGGGACATTCTTTCTTCTGAAGCGTTAATCAGGTGGGTACCACCTACAAAAGCCAAAATTTTGGAACGCGAAGTCATTTTACATGCATAATCGATGGTATTAATAATTCCTGCATGAGCACAACCGCTGACAATAATCAGACCATCGGGATGATCGATTATCAAAGCCATATCATCTAAAAGCTCATCTACGACTAATTCATTGCCAGCTTGAATTCTAAAATTTCCCCCGGTATCTTCAAATTCATTTTTTCGAGGTATTTCGCCACTAATAAAAACTCCGGGCAATATTTCACAGAACTTATCGACAAAAACAAATTCTGCACCGGCATCCAATAGTTCCTGCTTGCTGAATGGTACTCCTATTTTTCTAATATCACCCCTTGAGCTGAGGATCGATTTATCAGCAAATATATTGGGATGTGTAAAGATTCGCTTACCGCCGAAATCACTGCATAAGGCCAGCATTCCCGAAGTATGGTCAAAATGGCCGTGACTTATCAGGAGATCACTGACTTCTTCCAACTTTATTCCCATTTGACGTGCATTATGAAATAAAGCATCAGCGCTGCCGGTATCAAAGAGTATTTTGCGCCCGTCAATACTTATCAAAGCAGAAAAACCATATTCACCGGTCAAGGCTGGTATAGGGGTTGTATTTTCCACTAGAATGCTTATATTTACCTGCATAACGAACCTCCCAGACATCAATCATTAAATTCCAAACTACTTAATCTACTTCCATCAATAAACTTTCATACCATAATATTTGCTAAATATTATTCAGATCTCAGGTATAATGCAAATTTGCTTACATTTTAGAGCTGCCATTTATGTATTTAAAGAATTTCCAAAAGATAAACAGGAAGGAACTAACAGACAACAAGGGTTATGTGATTAAAGAAATTCTAACATTTACCTGAGCTACAAGCCACATATTTTGCAGATTTTAAATTACTAAGGATAGAATGTGGGGGAATTACATCAGAAATCAAGGCATATAACCGTATGATATCAATCATCGATTGCCGGACCACCAAGAGTCATTGTGGTTAAGTTTATCCATCCAGAATGAATGCTCAGAGCAGAGATCCTCCGGTTGGGTTCCCTCAATAAATGCCATCCCAATTGACCTGGGACATAAGTCAGTTGCCACTTGGCCGCTATCAAGACAAATATGCTGTACAACCACATTATCAGGTTTAATAAAATCTTTCTCCGCAAGCTTTATGGATGCATCATGCATGAACTTGGCCCAGATGGGTCCGGCAGG
>JAQUBU010000084.1 GCA_028686565.1 Syntrophomonadaceae bacterium | reverse complement strand
GCCAAATTTTCGCAGGTCTTCGTTGTCGTCAATCGCAATACGTCCAGTATTACTCACTCCTCCGCCTCCCCCTGCGAAAATTTTTCTCGGAGGATAAAATAAACTTTTAGACTTTACAAAGTACTAGCTGTTGGCGATTTAGCATTTTATACTATAACGAGGTAAAAATATATCCCCTGCTTCTTTAAGAGGTCAGGTACCTATAACAAAACAGGTGGCGGGTTATAACGAAGCGCACCTCGTTGTCGTTGCAGCAGTATGTTGAAACTTTTTTCTGGTTTGCTTAAACACTTCCTGAGCGTTGAATTTAACCAAAAAAAAGTTGCCGGATTTTGTACTCGCAAGCATTATGAAGTATAATAGCAAAATCAGCCATCCGTAAGTCAGGAGCGTGGTTGGGGAAAGCACCTTCAAACTTGTGCAGCAGAGGGGGAGTGGCAAAGAGAAACCATGTGTTATCGATAAGATTAATATAATTTAGCAAGAATCCGGGAACCAGGTGAAAAACCTGGACGGTCGCGCCACTGTAAAGGGAAGTGAACCCACAAAAATGTCACTGGATAAAAATCCGGGAAGGCGTGGGCAAACGATGATCCTGAGTCAGGAAAACGGGCTTGCTTGAATCCGCATCATTGGTCTACGCGCAATAGACGAGTGTTTTTTCGATTTTTATATCTGATTAAACAAACCCCGTCTATTAAGGCGGGGTCATCTGTTTTCCGAGTTATTTCAGTAATATACAGATGGCCTGAGTCCTTAAATCAAGTCGTTGCCGGGCAGCCAAGCTCGGCAAGAGAATTCAATAATGGGAGGGGTTAGAGCATGAAAAAAAATATCAGAGCAAGTTCATTGGTTTTTGCATTGTCTTTTATTATCAGTTTGTTAATTTCATTTACATTGCCAGCAATGTCTCTGGCGGCCAGTCCTTATGATCAATTGGCTGCCTCGGCCATGCAAAAGAATTACAGCTTTTATCAAGCGGGTAAGGCAGTTGATGCCAATTGGGGAAATTTTAGTTCTTATGATGCCTACATACTAAAACAGGCAGGTGTAGATGTAGGAAGCTGGGTTTATGAGGGAAGCAGTTTTAAATCCAGTGTAACAAATTTGATTGATGCTACGATTGCGGCGGAAATGGGAGTAAAGAAATCATCCCAGCGGGTGGCCCAGGATTATCTGGCAGCCAAAAGCATCGGGGAGAATGAAAAGGCAGCCCAGTTGCTGGTGATATTACAGGCACGGCAGTTGGCTAGTGGGACTGGAGCAATTGACGGTAATGCTTTCAGTGATATCGCTGCTTTGGAAATGTTGGGCCGGGCCGGGGCTCTGGAGCAAATCGATCAGACTGCAGCCACAAGTTATATACTGGGCAAACAGGAGGCGGGAGCATGGCCGCCCGCTGCTGACTGGGGTCCGGATTTCATGGCTACTGCGCAGGCGGTAAGGGCTTTAAAATACCTTGATCCTCAGGGGCAGCAAGCTGCAGTCACAGCTGCCATAAACAGCGGCTGCGACTGGCTGAAGAGCAAACAAAAAACTAACGGCAGCTTTATGGGCAGTGATTGGGATGATCCGGTCGTAGACAGTGCGGAAGCCATTTATACCCAGATACTGCTGGGGATAGACCCTTCTACCTGGATAACAGGCGGTAAATCTGCGCTTAATTATTTACAGGCTGCAGAAAGCTATAATAATACAAGCTCCAATACCTGGGCTTTGGATGCTTACCTCAAACTGGGAGCCAGCATCGTAGTAAACCCTAATCCGGGCGGTGGAGAGGGAGGAGATTCCCAGGTCAATAATAATGTGAGCGTTTATTTGCAGGTGATTGGCAAAAGTAATGCCATATTGTTTGGCCCCGGCCAAATTACCATTTCACCCGGCAGCGAATATGGTTTGACAGCTCTGGGTGCTTTGCATGCCAGTGGCTTAAGCTGGGCTTTTTCTTCCCAGTTTGACACTCTGGTTGAAGTCATAGACGGACAGCGCAACGAAGGTATGAAGGGTTGGATGTACAAAATCAATGACTATGTGCCGGTAGTACCGCCCCAAGATGCTGTGGTGGAACAGGGGGATAGTGTAATGTGGTGGTACAGTTCCAGTGCCGATGCCGTGGTTCCTCTTCCGGAACTTACAGGGCTGAACAAAAATGAACAGGAGATCAAGGCCGTATTGGCAAACTATAAAGATGACTTTGGCAAAATGGGAACAAGTACAGCATTAAAAGGAATTGAGTCAAAAATGACACCGGAACAAATACAAGCCTTGCAAAAGGAACTGGAAGCCAACAATGTATCATTGAACAAGGAAGTCGGAACAGCCGAGGCAATTATGGCTGATGATAAACAAGAAGTTACGCTCTATATCCCCGAAAAGGCATTGAAAGAGACGAAAACACTAGCGGTGCAAGAACTTGCACCTTTTTCGCAACCCCAGCAATATGCTGTCAAAATAGGCTCATCTGTATATGAATTCGGTCCCGGCGGCACTATATTTGCAGAACCCCTAACCATCACTATCAAGGTGCCGATTACTGCGGAAATGGATGTCAATAACCTGGCTCCGGCGTGGTATGATGAAAATAAGCAGGAGTGGACAGCACTTCCGGGTATTATTGACATGAAAGCAGGGCTGCTAGTGTTTCAGGTTGATCACTTTACTCGCTTTGCCTTGATTGAATTACCGCCCAGAAACAGTTTCAAGGATTTGGATGATGATCTGGCTGAGGCTAAAGATGCTATTGAGATCCTGGCCGGGCAGGGGATAGTCAAAGGTACCGGGCAGGGATTTGAACCGTATAAACATATCAACCGTGCGGAATTCGTGCAGCTTTTGGTGCAGGCTCTGGAGCTGGAGCTTGAGCAGGAGCATGAAGTACAATACCAAGATGTGCATAAATCTGATTGGTTTGCCAGAGCGGTAGGAATAGCCCGCCATAATAATATCCTGGCAGGTTATCCTGACAATACCTTTCGTCCGGAGCAAAACGTAAATCGTTACGAAATTGCTGCCATTATATATAAATTAAAAGGAGATATAGATGATAAAGCTGCGGCAACTGCAGCAAACTGGGCGGATCAAGCTGAAATTCCGGCCTGGGCCTTGAATGGGGTAAAATATGCCGCGCAGCATGAACTGCTGAAAGCTAATGAAGATGGATATTTCAGAGGGGAAAGTCCGGTTACCAGAGCCGAAGCCGCTTTGCTTATGTATAAGTACCTGAATTTATAGCAGGGCATTTTCCCCGGACAGGGAGAGATTTATGAAGAAGACATTAATCTGTTTTTCCATAGTACTTCTGGCAATACTGCTGATGACCGGATGCAGCGGTTCTTTGCAATCGGGCAATGAAGACCCGAAAAGCTCGGTTGACCGGTCAGCTTTGCACCTCATGGTTACCAGAGATTTTGGGGAGCAAATCATATTCGGGCAAAGGGTGGAATATGAGGAAAATGCCTCTTTACTGGATATATTGCAAGCTCATGCGCAAGTAGAAACCGCTTATGGCGGCAGCTTTATCAATGGGATTAACGGCCTGAAAAGCAGCAGCAAAAGCTCCGGGAACAGGCAAGACTGGTTTTTTTATGTCAATGGTATAGCGTGTGATGTAGGAGTTCTTGATTATGATCCCCAAAATGCCGGTTCAGTATGGTGGGATTATCACCCCTGGCAAATGGGGCCTGCCAATTCGGCAGTCATTGGTTCCTCCCCGGAGCCTTTTCTTCATGGTTATCGGGGGACTGTAAAACCGACGCTGATAATGAGCAGCCCTGCTGACGTAAAAGCTAGTAAGTTAATGAAGGAAACTCTAGAAACCCTTGGAGTATCACAGATAGCTATAAGTAACCTTGTTGAAGAAAAAGTAAAAAACAGAGAGGGACCGACCATTGTTTTGGGTGAGTGGAACGATCTCAAGAAGCTGAGGTATCTGAATGATTTTAACAAGGCTTATAACAGGAATGGTTCGGGTATCCATTTTATTGACCAGGGTTTGGAATTATTGGATTACAACGGTGATGTAGTAAAAAAGCTTAATGGCAGTACCGGAGTCATCATAGCCAGCGGAGAAGGATTGGGTGATGACAGTCCGATGTGGCTGATTTCCGGAACTGATGAAGATGCCTGGCAGAATGCCCTGAATTTGTTGATCAAGTATCCCGAGAAAATAGAACATTTATATGGCGCAGCTGTTATCGGGGAAGAAATCATTCCACTGCCGTTTCACTAGAAAGGGATTCATTATGCTGACCTATCGGGAAAAGGATAATTTGATATACAAGCTTCATCCCTTTACGATTATTGCTTTTATAATAATTGTATTTATTCTGTCTCTGCTCTTTTCATCACCATTTTTTCTTTTAGGCCTGCTGCTGGCTGTTGTCAGTGTCATTAAGGCAGCCGGCACCTTAAACGAATGGAAAAAATATATTAAATTCAGTCTTACGATAATTATGCTAATAATGATTATTAATGCCCTCTTTGCTCAAAACGGGGCTACTATACTATACCGCAGCCCGCACCTGCCGCTCTTCGGTACTCTCAGCATAAGTCTGGAATCCCTGGCTTACGGATTGGGGATGAGTGTGCGTCTATTGGTAATAATCAGCGTATTCTGCCTCTATACCTATGTAGTAAATCCCGATAAATCATTGCGGCTGTGGGGAGGGTTAGGGAGCAAATCGGTACTGGCTATTACCCTTTCCACGCGATTGTTTCCCTTGATGATAAAGGATTTTCAAAGGATAAGCGAAGTGCAGCGCTGCCGGGGAGCCAAATTATACAGCGGGAAAATGTGGGAGCGGATTAAGAACTTTTTGCCGATTATAAGCATTCTCTTGATATCCAGTCTGGAACGGGCCCTGCAGATTTCCGAGTCCATGCATGCCCGAGCTTATGGCAGCGGACCGCGAAGTTTTTATCACAAAGATTTATGGCATCCCCGTGATTTCCTTATTCTAATTGTATCAGCAGGAGGGCTTTTGCTGGGGATATGGTCGTACCTGAAGGGATGGTCGGCATATGCTTATTATCCAGCATTGGCGAGATATAACTTAAATGAAATTATAATAGCCATTATTATAAGCATAAGCTTGATGTTTCCTGCTGTGCTTAACTGGGGGTGGATGCTGTTCCCAAGCTTGCGATCGAGGATTTAAGCTACTATTATCCTGAAACCAATACCCCTGCTCTCAACAGAATTAATCTCGAAATTCCCGAAGGTCAGTTTCTAATCATAGCCGGGGAATCCGGCAGCGGGAAATCTAGCCTGCTGCGTATTATATCCGGTTTGGCTCCGGAATTTTACGGTGGCAGCAGCCAGGGCAGGATAAGCCTTGATGATGTTGATATCAAGCAATTAAAACAGCGGGAACTATTGCAAAAAATGGGAATAGTCTTTCAAAATCCGGAGAGCCAGTTGATCATGATGAGTGTAGAGCAGGAGCTGGTTTTTGGGTTGGAAAACCTTGGCTTGCCTAATAATCTTATGCGGCGGCGGTTGATGGAAGTAAGCGGAGCATTGGGCTTATCCTCCTATTTGGACAGTTTCATCCCGGAACTATCCGGGGGGCAAAAGCAGAAAATTGCACTGGCTTCGGTCCTGGCCATGCAGCCTGAAATACTGCTGCTGGATGAACCGAGTTCACAGTTGGACCCTATTGCGGCCCAGGAATTCCTTGCGGTAGTACGCCAGTTGAATGAGGATCATGGTCTTACCATAATTTTAGTCGAACAACGCTTGGAGCGATGCTGTCATCTGGCCGATAGAATTATCTTTATGGAGCAGGGACAGATTTGCTATGATTATAAAGTTAAAGAAAGAGGGGCAAATCAATGGACCTATAAACTGCCAGCAGTTTTTTTGCCCCCTATACCTAAATTATTTGCCGGTTTGGGGTATAAGAAATTGCCCATGACCGTCAAACAGGGCAGAAAAATTTTGCATGAGGATTTCCCCTCTCTTGCTGAAAACAAGCAAGTTTCAGTAACAGTTTCCAAAACTAGTGCAGGAGCAGAGGAACAGCAGAATATAGTTGATATACGAAGCCTTTATTTCTCTTATCCCAATGGGCAGGAAGTTTTAAAAAATATAGACCTTAGCATAAATTCCGGCGACTTTATAGCTGTGATGGGCGAAAATGGGGCAGGAAAAAGCACCCTTTTGAAAAATATAAATGGTTTGCTGAAAGCCGGGCGAGGTCAAATCAAGATGCTGAACCGGGATACCGGAAAAATGACAGTAGAAGAGTTAGCGGCAGATATAGGCTATTTGCCGCAGGACTCCATGGATTATCTATTTCTGCCCAGTGTGGGTGAGGAATTAACTTATACAATTAAAAATCGAAATTTACCTGATGACGGTTTTAAAGAACATATAAGCAAGAAGTTAAACCTGAAGCCCTTTTTAGAATGCAATCCCCGTGATTTGAGTGCTGGAGAAGCCCAGCGGGTAGTTATTGCTTCTATTCTTTTGAGCAGACCGTCGTTATTGCTTTTGGATGAGCCAACCCGTGGTCTTGACAATCATATGAAAGAAAAGCTGGGTGAACTGCTGTTGCAGCTTAATAGCGAAGGAACTGCCATTGTGATGGTTACCCATGATGTTGAGTTTGTTGCTCAATATGCCCGTGATCTAATATTGATGTTTGGCGGTATTATCGTAACGAAAGGCAGCAAGTATGAAATACTGCCGCAATCCACTTATTATGCGCCGCAAATGTGCAAGCTGTTTCGCAATATTGCTGATGGAGTACTGAAAGCAGATGAAGGAAAAGAAATTTTAGCCCAATTAATACAATACAGGGAGGAAATTATGTGAGAAATAAAACAAGGATGGTTTTACAGCTGGTATTGATTATAGTCTTCGCAATAAACAGTTCGGTTTACGCTGCCAGCGCAAATTCCCAGCCGCAAACCAGAGAGAGCATTAGCCAGGCTTTGCTTTATTTGCATAGTGTTCAGAATAATGATGGGGGTTTTCCTTCGCATAAAGGCGGTGCGAGCAGTAATGCAGTAACAAGCTGGGTGCTGATGGCCCTGTCTGCAAGCGGAGAGGATATTAAGGCCGCAAAATGGGCACCGGCGGGAAAAAGTCCCCTGGATTATATGAATAGTTGTAAACAGCCGCTTGTCAGCAGTTGTGACTATGCCCGTACCATTTTGAGCCAGACCGCGGTTCAGCAAAAAATAAAATATCAAAATGAGAACTTGCTTTTAAAAATTGCCTCTTTTCGGCAAAATAACGGGCAGTATGCCCAGCTTGCCAAAGGAGAAAAAGGTTTTATCAACGCCCATATCTGGTCAGTAATGGCATTGTATTCAGCGGATCAGGAGATTCCCAATAAAGCTAAAGCCCGGGAATGGCTGCTGATGCGTCAAAACAAGGATGGCGGTTTCGGCTGGGGTGAGGGAATTGCCAGTGATGCTGATGACACAGCAGTAGCTATACAGGTTATGGTGCTTCTGGGCGAAGAACCGAAAACCTCAAAGAGCGTGAAAAGAGCCCTTGCTTATCTTAAAACCTGTCAGAAAGATGATGGCGGTTTTGGTTCTGGTCTACTGACCGCCAATAAATCAAATGCCAGTACTGATAGTTGGGTTATACAGGGTTTGCTGGCTTGCGGAGAAAACCCTCAAAGTGATAAATGGTCCCAAAAGGGCAAAACTGCAGTGAATCATCTTATGAGTCTGCAAATTAAGAACGGCAGCTTCAACTGGATGCCGGGTATTGCATCTTCACCTGTAATTACTACATCTTATGCGGTAATGGCACTTAATGGTAAACCTTTGCCGGTAAATATCAATTACGCAAGCAACAGTGACCAAATTAAACACTAAGTCTTTAAATAAAAAAAATGAGCGATAATGAGAACTATAGCTCGGACAACGAGGAAACATTCCATGAGCCGAAAATATATTGCACTTGCGGTAATACTGATTTTGCTCTTTATGAGCAGCTTTTTTCCCGCCAATCCTTTATACCGGATTAACTGGGCTTTGTTGTCTACAATTATCGTTGTCTGCAGCCTGTTGTGGTTTTTCGGTAAATTCGATAAAGGACAAATTACGGCCAAGGAGATTGCCTTGATTGCAACCATGGCCTCCCTGGCGGCTATTACCAGGATAGTCTTCAGTCCAATTGCGAGTTTTAAGCCCACAACTTTTATAATTATGATCAGCGGTTATGTATTTGGAGCCCGGACCGGTTTTATGGTAGGAGCAGTCACTGCCCTGGCTTCCAATTTCTTTCTGGGTCAGGGGCCGTGGACTCCCTGGCAAATGCTCTGCTGGGGCCTTTGCGGCGTATTGGCAGGAGTATTGGGAAACAAGCAAAAAGATTACCACGCGCTGTCCTTTATCATCCTAACCGGAGCCTGTGGCTATCTTTATGGCTGGCTTTTGAATATCTGGCATTGGGTGGCTTTTATTTATCCCTTGAATATAAAAACTCTTCTGGCAGTTTATGTTGCCAGCTTCGCTTTTGATTCTCTTCATGCTGCCGGTAGTATTGTTTTCGCATCTATTTTCGGCAAGCCTTTCTATCAGATTTTGCGCAGATACCGAAAACTATTATAAAATTAAACCCCCCGCCATAAACCAACGGGAGGTATATTTTTCTTCCGGAATTTGCG
>JAQUBU010000083.1 GCA_028686565.1 Syntrophomonadaceae bacterium | reverse complement strand
GCCTTCTTTGCGGAAAGCAGCGATTTCAGGAGGTGTGAGTGCTTCATTACGTTCACAAAAGGGACAGACTTTTGTTCTATGAATATAACTGCCATTGCGGTTAATAGGAAAATACTGAGGCTCCAATGCCTGTTCAGTGGCACTTACTACCCATATATTTCGAACTACATCCCTTCTTAATTCAGGCATTCCCACGACCCCCTCATTAAACTGCCATCTTTTGCTTATTATATTATATTATTGGCAGGTGCAGTTCATGAATTACAAGTTGGCTGTTTCTTCGTTGCTTGGAATAATCAGGTCCTCCATACATCCAACGCTTAAACTTCAAGCCTTCAATAAATTATAATCTAATTTAAACATCGGAAGAAACTGCGGAGCATTTCTTTCATAATTGACCCCCAGTTATTGATCCTTAGTAGGATTGAATGTTTACATAATAGCATAGAAGGCTTGGTGATAAAATGATACGCAAATATCCTTCGTATCATTTTTTACATATTTTGAATTTTTTCTCAAGACATGTCATTGCTTTTAATATAATATTATCTTCAATAACTATATATTTAGCAGGGTGTGTATACTATTATGATTGATATTAATAAAAGTAAAGAGCAATTATTGAAAGAAATAGAGCTGCTTAAAGCTACAATCTGCCAGTTAAAAGAATTCGAACTGGAGCACCTTAATGTTCAGGCAGCATTAGAGGCTGAAATTTTAAAACATAAAGCATCCGCTAAAACCTTGCAGAAAAGCGAAGAAATGTTTCGCAAACTTGCCGAAACCGCACCTGCCGGAATGTTTGTATTAGAATCAAACAGTTTCACTTACGTTAATTCTACCTTTATCTCAATGGTGGGTTATGAGAAGGGTGATATCCTAAATATGAAATTCCGGGATTTCATTCATCCCGATCACCGGGAATTAGTACTGCAAAGAGGCTTAGCAAGCCAAAAAGACGATAATGTTGCCAAGCATTACGAATTTAAAATATTATCTAAGAATGGTGAAGCTATTTGGTTGGATTACTTTGCGGCTGTCAGTGAAGTAGAGGGTAAAACTATAGTCATCGGTATAGCTTACGATATCAGTAAACGTAAACAATACGAAGAAAAAATTAAGTATCTCAGTTTCTATGATAAATTGACCAATCTCTATAACCGGGCCTTTTTTGAAGAAGAATTAAAAAGACTGGATACCCGTCGGCAACAGCCCATAAGTATTATTATGGGTGATGTAAATGGCCTTAAACTTGTTAATGATGCCTTGGGACATCAGCACGGGGATCGTTTACTGCAGAAAGTAGCCAAAATACTCAAGTCCTGCTGCCGTGAAGAAGATATTATAGCCCGCTGGGGCGGAGATGAGTTTGTGCTGCTGTTGCCTGATACCGATGAGAAATCAGCCATCAATATATGCAACCGGATCAAAGAAACATGTCATAAATATAATTATTTTCATATAGAAATCAGTATTGCCCTTGGACATTCCAGCAAGCATGATGCTGATACATCACTTAAAGAAATACTAAAGGTTGCTGAAGACAGAATGTACCGCAATAAACTCCTGGAAAGTCAAAGCATCCGCAGTTCATTTATCAGTTCTCTGGAAAAGACGCTCTGGTCCCGAAGCCATGAGACCCAGGAACACTGCCACCGTTTACGTCAAATAGCTTTACGGCTCGGTCAGCTGATTCAACTTGATGATAGTGAGATTGATGATCTGGTACTGCTGGCCACTTTGCATGATATCGGCAAAATAGCGATTCCGAATAATATACTGGACAAACCAGAAGGCTTGACTACAGAGGAATGGGAAAGTATCAGGAAACATCCTGAGATTGGTTATCGTATTGCGCTTTCATCTCCCGAAATGGCTCCCATTGCTGATGCAATTCTGGCTCACCATGAGCATTGGGATGGCAACGGTTACCCGCTTAGCCTCAAGGGTCAGGATATTCCCAAAATTTCACGTATTGTAGCTATTGCCGATGCCTATGATGTAATGATGAATGGGCGTCCTTACCGCAAAGCAATAAGTAAGGAGAAAGCCCTGACTGAAATACAACGGTGTGCCGGCACCCAGTTTGACCCCGATATTGCGGTAAAATTCGTTGAACTTATATCTTGCAATGCTATAACTCCGCTTAACAAACAATCAAACTAGCTTTAAGCAACACTTATAATATTACCCTCCGTTCTCACAACAAAATCATTTTATGGACTAGCATCGAAAGAAAATGCGGAGCGCTTTTTTCGCACCGCTGCAACGAGGTGGGGGAATTAAGCACCAGAAGAAACTGCAGCAGTAGTTTCCAACATACTGCTGCAACGAGGCAGCGCCTCGTTATAACCCGCCGCCTGTTTTGTTAATAGGAATCCGATCACTTAAAGAAGAGGGACATATTTATAACCTGTTATAGTCAATACATTTTTGTTTAGCAAGTATTTAAGGGAAACAATATCAGAATTAGCACGAGGTTAAAAACATGTCCACAATATATTGATATTATTTTTTTATCATCCACAACATTTGGTGTATTCCATTCTGTAAAGCAGTTCCCGAATACTTATTGCACTTCATGCGGTTTTCGGGTTTCTTAGTTGGGATTGTTGCATAGTTCATCCGGGTCGATATCCCGGTCAAATATTTCTTTAATGAGTTTGCGAATCGCCTTTTTTTCGATTCTCGATACATAGGAGCGTGATATCCCCATCTTCTTGGCAATATCACGCTGAGTTTCCTTTAATCCATTGAAAAGGCCGTAGCGCATTTCTATAACCTGTCGTTCCCTTCTTGATAAAGCATTAATTTTCTCCCTGATCTTTTCTTCCTGAATACGGACTTCAACCAGATCAATTATTTCGTTATCTATGGTCAAAACATCAATCAGCGATATTTCGTTCCCTTCCTTATCGTAACCTATCGGGTCATACAGATAAACTTCCTGTTTTTGCTTCTTGGTATTACGCAAATGCATTAATACTTCATTATCTATACAACGTGCAGCATAGGTGGCCAGACGGACACCCCGTTCATTGTTATAGGTTTTAATCGCTTTAACCAAACCAATAGTACCAATGGAAATTAAATCTTCCATGTCTTCACTGCTATTTTCATATTTTCTCACCACATGCGCTACCAAACGCAGATTATGTTCAATGAGAATGTTTCTGGCATCTTCACTTCCCTCTTTCATTTTTTCCAGGTACATCTTTTCATTGGCTTCATCCAGTGGCTGGGGAAAGACCTGATTATTAAGGTAAGCAAAAAGAAATAAGCTTCCCTTAATAACTGCTGTAACTGCGAGTATCCAAACTAGAAAACTCAAGTTACCACCTCCATAAAATTTGAGCGCTTTATACTATATGAAGGTGATAGGCAGAATGTGACTTAAGTTTATATGAAAGTTATGGCTATAATCGCATAATATTACCAGGTTCTTTTATTAGTCCAAAAAAAATGAACTTTTTGATCTCTTCTTGCATACTTAATACGCCAATAACTCCGGTTATCTCCGGAGCTCCTTCAAACATTCTTAATAATAAGTTGATGGAAAGTGATGCTAAGAAAGAACAAGAGGCTGGCAGATTAAAGAGACTTCGTACCCTCAGTGTGTTCCCTAGTTACCAGCTCAACGTCTTCCAGAAAATCTCTTGGTGAGCCGATTTTAATTGCCAGTTCTTCATTTTTCAAAGCCAGGAAGTGCTTATCCAGACTGATTAGCCAATTTGCCCTGACGCTCAGGGCAGAAGCAAGAATCCCGGCGTCTTGGGGATTGATTAATTCCCTGGCCCTCTCCAGGCTTTCTTGGTCTGGTTCAATCATTATAAACGGCAATAAGCGAAACAACTGATAATAGTGAGAAAGGTAATCAGGCAGCTTTCTTTCCACATTGCGTGTTACTTCCCTTACCACTTGCTCAGAAATAACCGGAACCAGGAATCTTAATTCCGCCAGATTCAGTATTTCACGTGAACCGCCCTTAGTAGAAGCCAAACCGGCAATTATTACACTACTGTCAATAAATACCTTAATCGGCTTCATATTCATGGCTTCCCTCACGCAGACAAGACAGCAATTCTTCCAGGTTCATGTTTTCCTTTTTCATGCCATATTCAATCTGCCTGCCCAGTTCATTAACCATGGTTTCTTCAGGGATTACCACCATCGCCCCGCCAACACTTAAAACCTGTAAAATAGAGTCTCCTTTAATCCCTAAATGCTGCCGGATCTCAGCTGGGATGGTAAATTGGCCTCTCTCTCTCATCCGTACTTTCCGATTTATAATAGTCTTCGGCATCACATATTCATCCTTCCAGATAATCACATTTCTTATTTAAGAATATGCGAATTCATACGGCAAGTCAAGTAACGCACCAGTTACCCCACTCAAACCGGCGTACACGTTGCATACCAATGTGTGAGGAATTCAGGGTGGTTCTTCACTGAATAAAAACCCTTCTATGATAGTTTATTATCACAGAAGGATTTATTTTGTCCTTTATTATTATTGTTCAGGGGAATGTCTTATTACTCCATAACTGTTACTGGAATAATAACCTTGGTGTATTCAGCATCTATATTCTTATACTTGGCATAAATGTCACAGCTTCCTGCTTCGACTGCAGTAACTGTTATCAGACCATCGCCGTCCACCGTTGCCACGGAATTTTGCGGCAGCTGGTAGCGCTCATTTTGCTGGGATATGACCTTAAGGCTATATGGCGAAAAACATTGGTTTATGGTTTGGTAATTACTATATTGTCTAATTTCACTTATCTGATCGATATTATTACCAGGTTCTTTTTATTAATCCAAAGAAAATAAGCTTTTTGATCTCTTCTTGCATGTCTCCCGATTGATCACTTACACCATTTTCAGACATCTGTTTACTCGATATTCGGAGAATCTCCATAATAATTATTAATAATTTATCCAGGTCAAACCAGGGTTCGATCTCACCTTTCGCCAAACCCGCTTCGAATAACTGGTATATTTGCTCCTTTTGAAAGACTAGAAAATCATTAACCAGCTTTTCTTCCTCCGGAAAATACAGCTGTACTTCTTGCAGTATGTCATTTGATATTCGGCTTTTTCCACTAAACGACAATGCCGTACTTAATTTATCAAACCAGTTTCCCTCGTTTGCAATAGCTTGCATAAACTGTTCTTTGTCCTTTTGCAGGTCACTGATTAATACATCGTGGATCAATTCACTCTTGGAAGCAAAAAACTTATAGAGGGTTTTCTTGCTGATACCTAGCTGGGCCGCTACATCATCCATAGTAAACCTGCGCAAGCCAAAACGGCTTATTTCCTTACGAGTTATTTGCATTACTCTGTCTTTCACCGACTCTCCCCCTCGGTTACTATTTTAGTTTACTCAGTTTCTCCACTTTAAAATTATCCATTTGCATATATAAAGTCAAGCATTTTTTATGTTTTTTTAAGCATTGAAAGAAATTGCACAGTTAGTTTCAACATAGTGCTGCAATGAGGCTGCGCCTCGTTATAACCCGCCGCCTGTTTTGTTAATAGTAATCCGACCGTTTAAAGAAACGGGGGACATATTTTCGCCTCGTTATCAAATTCGACTTAAAGACTTAAATGTTTTCAGAAAATAATGGAGGGTACCTAAGCAAAAGGTACCCTCGCAAATAAAAACTGTTACTATGCTTGCTCTATTTTAAGAAGCAGTCTCCCCTCTTCGATAACAATTCTAACTGTATTACCCATTTGAATATCACCGCTAATTAGCTTGCGTGACAAGGCAGTTTCCACTTCCTGCTGAATTAGTCTTTTTAAAGGCCGCGCTCCATAAGCCGGTTCATAGCCTTTTTGGGCTAAGTATGCCAGAACCTCCTGGTCCCACTCCAACTGTGCCCGGTTATTCTGATTTAAACGAATCTTTAAGCGTTTCAGCAACATTTCGCTGATAATCTCGATTTGCTCTTGTTCCAGGGCATGGAATACTATCACCTCGTCCACTCGGTTTAGGAATTCCGGTCGGAAGCTTAAACGTAAAAGGCTTAATACGCGCTGCTTCATTTCTTCATATGAACCCCCGCTATGCTGAAATCCGAGGATTTCCTGGCTGCCGATATTGGAAGTCATAATAATTATGGTATTGCGAAAATCGACTACTCTGCCTTTACCGTCGGTGAGACGCCCATCATCCAATATTTGCAATAGAATATTGAAGACATCATTATGGGCTTTCTCAATCTCATCAAAAAGCAAAACTGAGTAAGGTTTCCTTCTTACTGCTTCACTTAACTGCCCACCTTCTTCATAACCTACATAACCGGGAGGTGCCCCAATCAAACGGGCCACACTATGTTTTTCCATGTACTCTGACATATCCAGACGTATTATGCTTTTCTCATCATCAAAGAGAGCTTGCGCCAGTGCCTTGCTAAGTTCAGTCTTCCCCACACCGGTTGGCCCCAGGAAGATAAAGCTGCCTACCGGGCGATTGGGATCTTTCAATCCGCTGCGCGAACGTAAGACTGCATCAGATACCGCTTCAACCGCTTCCCCCTGGCCTACTACCCGCTCATGAAGAATATCGCCCAGATGCATTAGCTTTTCTTTTTCTCCTTCCAGGAGGCGGCTCACCTGAATTCCGGTCCAGCGGCTGACTACCTTGGCAATATCCTCTTCATCGACCTCTTCCTTTAAAAGCATATGGTGTTTCTGTTTCTGGGCCAGCAACTCTTCCTCTGCTTTAAGCTTCCTGTCCAAATCATTCAAACGGCCATATTTCAACTCGGCAATAAGATTCAAATCATAATTGCGTTCTGCTTTTTCCATCTCACTGCGAACTTCTTCAATTTCTTTCTTAATCTGCCGCACCCTTGAAATAGCTTGTTTTTCTGTCTGCCATTGGGTTTGCATAACATCGGCTTCACTCTGCAAGTCCTGTAACTCTTTTAAGATACTACTCAGACGCTCGCGTGAAGCATTATCCTTTTCTTTTTCCAGGGCAGCAGCTTCAATTTCCAACTGCATTTTACGCCGCGTTATTTCATCCAGCTCTGTAGGCATGCTGTCAATCTCGGTCCGTAAACGGGCAGCTGCTTCATCCATCAGGTCAATGGCTTTATCCGGCAGGAAGCGATCTGAGATATAGCGTTCCGAAAGCACTGCTGCCGCCACCAGCGCTGAGTCCTGAATACGAACTCCATGATGTACTTCATAACGCTCCTTTAACCCCCGCAGAATTGAAACGCTGTCTTCTACTGAGGGGGGGTTGACCATAATCGGCTGAAAGCGCCGCTCCAAGGCTGCATCTTTCTCAATATATTTACGATATTCGCTGATAGTGGTCGCACCAATGGCTCTCAGTTCGCCCCGGGCCAGCATCGGTTTTAAGAGATTGCTGGCATCCATAGCCCCCTCGGCAGCTCCGGCTCCCACCACCGTATGCAGTTCATCAATAAATACGATTACGCGCCCGTTGGATTTTTCAACCTCTTTCAAAACTGCTTTCAATCTTTCTTCAAACTCACCCCGGTATTTAGCTCCAGCCACCAGAGCCCCCATATCCAGGGCAATGATCTGTTTATCCTTTAAGCCTTCCGGTACATCCCGGGCAACAATCCGTCTGGCCAGACCTTCTGCAATTGCGGTTTTGCCCACCCCCGGTTCCCCAATCAAGACCGGATTATTCTTGGTACGCCGGGATAGAATCTCCATGGTGCGGCGTATTTCCTCATCCCGCCCGATAACCGGATCAAGCTTGCCCTCCCCGGCTAAACGGGTTAAGTCACGCCCATATCGTTCCAAAGCTTCATAGCTGTCTTCCGGATTATCGTTTTGCACCCGCTGTGAGCCGCGAACTGCTTTAAGGGAGTTAAACAGCTGATCACGACCAAAACCTGACCTGCTTAACAATTCCCTTAAATCTGTCTCCCCTTCGCTTAATATGGCTAAAAGCAGATGTTCCACACTTACATAGTCATCCTTGAGCTCTTTCGCTTCCTTTTCTGCACGGTTGATAACCCGAGCCAGACTCCCGCTTATATATACGGAGCCTTCATAGCCATAGACCGCTGGTATTTTTTCCAGCAACTGTTGAAGCTGCTGTTGCAGATTAGGTATATTAATTCCGGCCTGTTGCAGTAAACGCGAAGCCAAACCGCCTTCCTGTTCAAGCAAAGCCAGCATGAGATGTTTCCCGCCGATTTCCTGGTGGTGCTTTTCCATGGCAAGACTCTGCGCATCATTTAATGCTTCCCTGGACTTCTGAGTTAAGCGCTCAACATTCATATATATCACCTCGTTTCTTTTAAATCCTCTATTTCTTGTTCCATATCCTTGATTCTATCCAGCAGGTCAACAATAATTGCTGCCCCATTAAGATTAACTCCCAGTAAATTTTTCAGACGCATCATTTTATTAATACGCTGCAAATACCTGGCATCAATAGTATCGTTCCTTATTTCGAGGATGCCCATCTCCTCCAACAGCTGCAATAGTTCGGGGTGAAAATCAAGCTGGGAGATAGGTAATTCTTCATCCTGGTTGTGATAGAAAACTTTTATCAATTTCATTTTTCTACCTCCCTGCTTCACTTTGCAGTTTTTGTATTTCCATCAAACTCTGGTATAATTCCTGCTCTTTTACACTTAGTTCCCGGGGGGTATCAAT
>JAQUBU010000082.1 GCA_028686565.1 Syntrophomonadaceae bacterium | reverse complement strand
GCCATTGTCAATAAATGAAAAATGGTCTGACGCTTTTCATTTACATAATCAATTACCGGGGAAGATTGCCGCGCTGCGCTCGCAATGACAGGAAGGCGCTGCGCTTGCAATGACAAGTACACTATTTCATAACAATGACAAGTACGCTAGTTATGTCGCATAATATGTCAACTACGAAAGTTGAGATATTAACATTGACTAGAATGTAAAAGGTGCTATCATAATAGAACATACGTTCTCTAGGATTAGGGGTGTCATTATGATGGAAAGAACCATTCTGCATTCAGACCTTAATAACTTTTATGCCTCGGTGGAATGCCTGCATCGGCCTGAAATTAGAAATAAGCCTGTAGCGGTCTGCGGCGATCCAGCTGCACGGCACGGTATCGTCCTGGCCAAAAACTATTTGGCAAAAGGGTCAGGAATTCAAACCGGTGAAGTAATATGGCAGGCCAAGCAAAAATGTCCCCAACTTATTGTTGTTCATCCCAATTACCCGCTCTATTTAAAATTTTCGCGTCTTGCGCGAAGCATTTATGCCTGTTATACCGATCAAGTTGAACCGTTTGGTCTGGATGAAGCCTGGCTGGACGTAACCCGCAGTGCCCACATTTTCGGAAATGGAATACAGATTGCTGACCAAATCAGAGAACGTATTAAGCTGGAGATGGGTGTAACCGCATCAGTTGGTGTGAGTTATAATAAAATATTTGCTAAATTAGGAAGCGATCTGAAAAAACCGGATGCTACCACTGTAATTAGTAATGATAATTACAAGCAAATAGTCTGGCCTCTGCCAGCCAGTGATTTACTTTATGTAGGGCGGGCTACATACCGAAAGTTAGTCCGCTGGGGGATAGATACCATTGGAGACATTGCCGGCACCGATCCTATATACCTGAAATCCAAGCTGGGAAAATGGGGTGAGGTACTGTGGTCTTTTGCTAACGGTTATGACAATTCGCCAGTCGTACAGATGGGGGAGGATTCCATTATTAAAAGTGTGGGTAACAGTATTACCACCCCTCGCGATCTGGAAACCAATGAGGATGTGCAGATAATTATTTATGGGCTGAGTGAAAGTGTGGCAGCCAGGCTGCGGGAACATGGTTTTAAATGTCGTACCGTTCATATTCACGTCCGGGACAACAACCTTTTTAGTTTTGGCGTGCAGGGCAAATTATCCCGACCGGGTAATCTTTCCGCTGATATAGCTGAAAAAGCGATGGCTCTTTTTCAGGCTCAATATTCCTGGGCCAATCCCATACGCAGCATCGGAGTACGGGGCTGTGATCTAATCGCTGCTAATAGCCACGAGCAGCTTTTCTTGTTTGCGGATGAAGAAAAACGCATGAAACAGGAAAAAGTTGAGGCTGCGCTTGATAAACTGCGGCACCGGTTTGGGCATTTTTCAATCCAACGGGCTATTCTGTTAAAAGATCATGATCTGGGCACCATTAACCCTAAAGACGATCATATCATCCACCCGGTTTCATTCTTTAAGGAAGGAAAGCTGCCATAATGGAGGAAAAGCATTACTATAACCCCAATAAGGTCTATGTCAGTGTCAAGGCTGTTTTCAATCCTGATGGAGGTTGTAAGCCAACCTCACTTATCTGGGAAGACGGCCGGGAATATGAAATAAATAAAGTCACGGATGTCCGCCGGGCTGCCAGCCTGAAAGCAGGGGGAGTGGGCATCCGATATACATGCAAGGTAGGTAATAATAGGGAGGTTTATCTTTTTTTCGAAGAAGACCGCTGGTTTATGGAAAGAAGAGACCCAAGGTAATGTCCGGGTTATGTTTGGTGTCATAATTGGACTCTTCTGATTCCAAACATGACACCAACAGGCCATTACAGTTCCTGGATCAGTAGTATCCCCACCCCGATACCTATATTACTTGCCGAATATGCAGCTTCGGACACCTCATCTACCGGATTGGTTTGGCATCGTCCGAATCGGCCTTCCCGAGAATGGGGGGGGGAGACTTCGGGTTTGGCAATCGCTTTTTTTCAGCTCCGTCTACAACGCGCATCCAATCATGACACCCAGACCGTCGAAGCTCAGATTGAATTCCGGCTTTACCTTCTTGAGGATAATTAAAACCTTATTTCATTAACCAATTATTTTCTAAACAGGCGTTGTAGTACCCGTTGAAAAATTGTTTTCTCTATTGTTGCTTCCGGGTTCTGCACTATCTCCTGGCTTGTTTGAACATAAACCGGAGCATCTTCCGGGGAATGGGGCGAGACGGGTTTGGCAGCTGCCCGGACTGGATTGACCTGCTTAGCAGGATTAACTGCATTGATCCTTTGGGGTGCTTTATGATCCTTGTTTACCTCAATCGGCCGCTTCCTATTTTTTACATTAGCCTGAGGAGACTTTGAATGAGCGCCTGTTTTTTGCGTTTGCGCTGTGCGCGAAACTGAAACCGCCTGAGTCGGCTTGCTCTTTTGAGCGTTGGCCTGAATCCATTTCTGAATCGAAACTCTGTTATCTCTGAAAAATTCCTCTCCGGGTAACTCTTCTTCAGGAATCAAAACTCTGATATGCTCTTCTATCTCATAGAGAGTCATTATATCATCACCGGTAACTAAAGAAATGGCGCGGCCCCCGTTACCGGCCCGACCTGTGCGTCCGATTCTATGCACATAGCTGTCTTTCTCGGTTGGAACATCATAGTTAATCACCAGGGATAAATCGTCGATGTGAATGCCTCGGGCGGCAACATCCGTGGCTACCAGTAAATGAAAATCTCCCTGCTTGAACTGCTGCAGTGTCTTCATCCGTTTAACCTGCGGGATATCCCCGTGCAATGACTGAGAAGCGTAGCCCTTTCGGGACAGAAAGCTCTGCACCCTATCGACAGTAATTCGAGTATTGCAGAAAATCACACAGCTTTCGGGTTGTTCAAACAGAAGCAGACGATTCAACTGCAGATTTTTTTCTTTATAATCAACATGGTAATAGGCTTGCTGGGTAGTATCAACTGTCTTGGTCTGCGATTCTATCTCAATGGTTACTGGATTTTTCATATATTCCCGGCAAATTTTATGGATTTCGGGAGGAATGGTAGCGGAAAAAAGGAGTGTAACCCTATTTTTAGGAAGGGTTCTTATGATTCGCTCCACCTGTTCGAGAAAACCCATGTCCAGCATCCTGTCTGCTTCATCAAGCACCAAAAAACGTATATGTTTGGTTTTCAGATTTCCTTGACAAATGTGATCATATACCCGGCCTGGTGTTCCCGTAACGATGGCAGCCCCATTATTAAGGGCCTGTATTTCAACATTCATATTATGCTGTCCGTATAAAGCCGTTGTCTTGTGCTGCAAATACTTGGACAGTTGTTTAATATCGCTGTCCACCTGAACTGCCAGTTCCCGAGTCGGTGTTAGAATCAAGCCTTGGGGAATTGCTGCTCCCGGATCAGTCATTTGCAGCATTGAAACACCAAAAACAGCCGTCTTGCCACTGCCCGTTTTAGACCTTACGATCAAGTCTTCTTGCTTCAAAAAGTGAGGAATTGCCTTGCTTTGAACCTCAGTAGGGGACTCAAACCCTATTTCTTCAATGGCTTTTAAAATGGGAGGCGAAATGCCCAGGTTTTTAAAACTACTTTTCATTATAATCTTCTTTCATTAATTCAAGATATTATAATTGTACCATTTACAGCCACTTTGTTCTATACGGGAGGCAAGAGATCCCAGAGACAATCTTAAGGGAACGAAAATTCCTATCAGTGTATATTTTAAATTCCTGCTGCTAATGATAATAGGATACTGAGGAAGGAAAAGCAGATATGTAGGGGACTAGGGGACGGGGTTGTTGACAACACATTAAATCAGCGCTAAACGTGAGCAGGTCAATAACCCCTTTCCCTTGGCATAAAGGCTTTTACTCTGCTGCTTTAAAGAATACATAAAAAAGATTTGTAGCCAATCCCGGCGCTAATATAAAAAGCAACCCAAGTATTATAAGGCTTAGCATTAATATGATAGCTCCCAAGCCTTTGAAGAATTTAACAAAAAATAGCATAGGCATATAAGAGACAACTCCTTTTTCTTAAACGGAGAATAATCGGGATACCTTGATTATTCTCCCCGCCATTAATGAACCATGTAAGATATCCTTAGTCCTAATGATGCTTTCCCTCGCTGTGATAACGCCCAGTTGGCCCAAAATCACCATCCCGGCCATGGTCGCCCATCCCAGAATCACCCACATTCATATATAGTGGCATTGTTAATATGGCAATTACCAGAATGGCGGTAAAAAGAGCTGCCAGCCGCTGATAGCGGACTTCCGGAATCAGCCGGCAATACATGACTTTAAACTGACGCCAGTGCAACGCTATATGCACTATTGTCAATCCGCCCATCATATAACCCAGTGACTCGTGTAATTCTCCTTCGACACAGAATATCGCCAGCATTACCAGAAACATTACGATATCAATTATCGTGTTTGTGTTTTGGTTGCTATTTTTGTTCCTTTTCTTGCTTTTTATGCCTTCATTCTCATTTTCTATGCTTTCTCTTTTATTATTCATAACTTGCTCCTCCTTCTTTTTTATTTATTAAGTATTAAGAATCAGTATACGAGTCAAAAACAAAATAAGCTGAAATAAAGTTTAAAGATTTTATAAAGAGAAACGAAATTTTTATTAAATCCCTTAAATGCATGAGGATTCTTACGCAAATTAATAAATTTTTAATATTCTATTAAAGCAGTGTTTAAAATTCACTGTTAATATAGAGTTGTACTATTCTAAACAGGAGGCTAATATGTCAATAATAGAAAAGCCCAAATCATTAAAATATAAACTGGCAATCTCTCATATATCCATGATTATTATTCCTTTGCTCTTGCTGGGCATTGGTGAATTATTATGGCATCACATGATCAACCCCCATTACTCGTCTCCTGAGGAACCAAAAATAGAAGGCAATTTAAAACAAAACAACGCACTTGTTGCCGAATTGGAAAGCTTAATTAACAGCAACCCCGACAAGTTGATGGATGTCACTTATTTGCGGAAGCTGAATAGACAGGCAGATGAATTGTACATTATTGTAGAAAAGAACGGGGAATTCTTATATATACCTGACAGAATTGATCGGAATATCCAATTCAGTGACAAGAGCTCCGGGTATATCTATTTTCTAGCGAAAGACAAACCTCCAGGACCTGGTGAAGCGCTGGTATTTATCATCGCATTACTGTTTGGAATGCTCATAAATATCTTTATCAGTTATCATACAGCATCCAACATAATAACTCCTCTGGGAGTTCTAAACAGGGCGACAACTGAGATTTCCAAGGGCAATCTCGAATACTCCATCGAGCCTTCATATGAGGATGAGGTAGGGGAACTCTGCCAATCCTTTGAGACCATGCGAATACAGTTAAAAGAGGCTCAAAGCCTCAGCCAGAGTTATGAAAAAAACCGTAAAGAATTAATCGCAAACATTTCCCATGACTTAAAGACCCCTATTACCTCAATTCGTGGGTATGTTCAAGGCATAATGGAAGGGGTAGCCAGCACCCCGGAAAAGGAAAGCAAATATATTCAGTCCATTTATAGCAATGCTATACAAATGGACCGTTTGATTGATGAGTTATTCCTGTTTTCCAAGCTTGATTTAAACCAATTGCAATTTGAATTTGAAGCAATTAATATCGAGGATTTCTTACATGACTGTGTTGAAGACAAGGGTTATGACCTGGAGAACAAAGGCATAAAACTCAGCTTCACTTCCACCTATTCCAGCAAGTCGCTGGTAATGGCTGATCGTCAAAGACTGCAGCGGGTAATCAATAATATAACAGCTAATGTTGAACAACATCAAGACCCGTTAAAAAATCAGACAATGCTGGATATCATATTGAGTGAAAACACCGATGAAGTCATTATTGAGATAAAGGACAATGGTAAGGGAATAAATAATGAAAACTTGCCGTATATTTTTGACCGGCTGTATCGCGGTGATCCTTCCCGCAACCGGCAAATTAAAGGAAGCGGTCTGGGGCTGTCCATCGCCAAACAGATTATTGAAGCTCATGGTGGTCAAATCTGGGCAGAAAGTGAAGTGGATATGGGAACCAGTATATTTTTCACTTTAAAAAAACATATTCTTTAAAATAATAAAAAAATCAGAAATGCTGGAGAGATCGCAAATGAAAACAATACTGATTGTTGAAGATGAACTTAATATTGCAGAATTGGAAAGGGACTATTTGGAAATAGAAGGTTTTGCTGTGGAAATAGAGTCCAATGGTGATAAAGCATTAATCAAATGTCAGAATAATAATTATGATCTGATTGTATTAGACCTGATGCTTCCTGGTTTGGATGGTTTTGAAATATGCAGAAGACTGCGTAAAACCGGTACCGTTCCCATAATCATGATCTCAGCCAAAACAGAAGATATGGACAAAATACGAGGACTGGGGCTGGGAGCTGATGATTATATGGTCAAGCCCTTCAGCCCCCTGGAAATGGTAGCCAGAGTTAAGGCTCACATAGCCCGGCATGAACGCTTGCTGGGCTTTAGACCCGATAGTGGTGATGAAATAGAGATTAAAGGCCTGATGATTAATAAAACTTCGCGAAGAGTAATGCTTAATGGTAAGGAAATTCCTTTCTCTTCAAAAGAGTTTGACTTATTGGTTTTTTTGGCCTTAAACCCCAATCGTGTACTTAGCAAGGAACAAATATACGTTAATATTTGGGGTGAGGAAGCCTTTGGAGACCTTACCACCGTAGCAGTCCATATTAGAAAAATAAGAGAAAAGATTGAATTAGACCCGTCCCACCCCCAATATCTTGAGACTGTATGGGGGGCAGGGTACAGATTTACCGCTGGTTAGTAATTACTATTTCTGATATTATAGCTTTATAGATAAATTAAAATATGGATAAAAACGAAACGCAATTTAGTGTGTAGGCTTAAATCTCATCCCGCAGCATACCACCGCATCAATAAAAGAGCTGGGGACAAACTATTATCACACAGAACAGTTCACGAAAATTATGACCGGCACAAATTGGGGGATGAATAAATGAAAATTGGTATGCCTAAAGATGGAGAATCTATAAACCAGCATTTTGGCCAGAGTAAACAGTTTCTAATTGTAACAGTAGAAGACGGGCAAGTTGTTGAGCAGAAAGAAGTGGGCAGCGAATCATTACAACATAATCATGCAGGCCTTTCCGGCTTGTTTTTGTCCGAAGGAGTATCACTGGTTATTACGGGAGGAATAGGGCAACCAGCCTTGAATGCCCTAACCGAAAAAGGTCTGCAGGTTATCAGAGGAGCGTCCGGCCGCTGTGAAGAAGTTCTTGGCAAATACTTGAGCGGGGAACTGACTGATAAAAATGTCATCTGTAACCATCATGGGGAACATAAGCATTAAAAAATTATCCTGAGGGACAAGGGATCAGGTTTAGAAAAGAATTAAAACTATTAATTTGTAATAGGCCACATCACATATAAATGCAGCAATACAGGGTTTTTATCCCTGTATTGCTGGTGTTTTAAGCATCGAAAGATATTGCGAAGCAGTTTCTTTTTATTCTCATTTTTAAATCTAAATAATATCAAATCTTCCCTGTTTTCTTTTCGGCGCCTGGGGGGAAACAGCTGGATATCCCAAAGTAACCGCCGCTATAAATTTACCCTTTTCGGGTGCAAATTCTCTTCTCAGAACATCGCCATATTTGACAGTTAAAGGCGCTGTCATCCAACAGGAACCTATACCTCTGTCAAATGCCATCAAACAAAGATTTTCAATCGCCGCACTGGTTGACTGAACCGCAATTATGTCGTAGTCCTCACTGGGTTTTATAAGAAAAACCAACACACATACCTGGGCATCGCCAAGACCTGTTAAAAATCCCAATGTCTCACTTATTACCTCGGGATTATTGGGGAATCGTTTTTCAAGTGCAGCCTTGACATTCACACTAACCTCCTGAAATATACCCCGCAGCTTTTCCATCTGCTCCTGACTTTGAACAGCAAGAAAATACCAGGGTTGGTTATTGACCGCAGAAGGAGCCATTACTGCTCCTTCAAGAATATATTGCAGTACCTCCGGTTCAATAGGTTTGTCTAGATACTTCCTTATGCTCCTTCTCCCAAAAACAGCTTCTCTGGTTTCCATTCAAACACCTCCTTAAGTAATCATAACCAGGCTTTAAAGCTTTTAAGCATCGGAAGAAACTGCGGAGCAGTTTCAAACATACTGCTGCATCGAGACAGTGCCTCGTTATAACCGCCACCTGTTTTGTTGATAAAGACCCGACCGCTTAAAACTGCAAGGGACATCTTTTCCCCTCGTTATAGACCAATAAATTACATGAAATCATATGTATAAGAACATGATCACTTTTGTTAAACTTTTGTAATCCGATAATTAAATAATACAGTATTTTTCAAGCTCATCACACTAATAACCTATATTTATTATTATCTGAAACTTATATCAACAATGATTTCGGGAGATACTATACCAAAATAGCTGTTAGCATAATATTACATCTGAAGGATAAATTAGTTGTGAAAAAGCATACCCTGCTATTAATTCTGATATTAATTTTGTTTTCGCCCCTTTTTGCCGTATCCCAGGAGATCCCAACGGCGGACGGGGGAGAGGTTTGTCTACTGGTTATTGACAAACTTGCCTTGGATGATTTATGCAATGATAATACGCCTGCATTAGTAAATTTGGTTAAGACCGGT
>JAQUBU010000081.1 GCA_028686565.1 Syntrophomonadaceae bacterium | reverse complement strand
CGTTCTTCCAGCATACGTTTCATTTCATCCAGATCCAGCTGCTGATGATTGTTCCGCATTTCATCTGTTATCTCCTGTTCCGGCAGTTCCTTGTCCAGCCATTCCCAGATTTTATCCGGCAGGCCTTCCGGAGATTCAATATCGCCAAAAAAACTGGCAAATGCCAGGTCAAAGCGATCATAATGAGCTTCAGTCTTAACCAGAATGGCGCGGCATAAATAATAAAACCCGGTAAGGCTGGAACCTGCCATACCTGAATCAAGAGCTTCCAAGAGTAATTGCCACTCATTCATGGAAACCGGAATCCCGAAATCCTTTAAATTATAATAAAACTTAGTAAACATTTTATACTCCTTCGAGGTAATTTAATTTACCCCTCATTCCTAACCCCTAATGCCTCGCCGCTATTAATAGCGATAGCGATTATAAGCGTTATTCTTGGCCGCAGGTGTTTTGCTTTTAGTTTTACCATATAGCTGGTCCAATATCGTATCGAGATCTTCGTTTTTCTTCAGTAATACGCCCAGGAAAGGCAATTCCTGCTTAATACGAGCAGGGCTGATTCCACCCACTACCAGGGCCTGCAGCCAATCGATCAGTTCGCTGGTACTGGGACGTTTTTGAATACTGGGAATATTCCTTAACATATAGAAGGTTTCCATGGCCTGTTCCAATAAATGCTTCTCCAGGCGCGGGTGATGAACCGCAATTATTTTTTCCATGCCCTCAGGATCAGGAAAAGCTATATAATGAAAAATGCAGCGCCGCAAAAAGGCATCGGGAAGTTCTTTTTCTGCGTTACTGGTTATGATTACTATGGGGCGATGCCTGGAATTTATCATTTCCTTGGTTTCGGGGATATAAAAGCTCATCTGATCAAGTTCCCATAAAAGATCATTGGGAAATTCCAGGTCTGCTTTATCGATTTCATCGATTAACAAAACCACTTGTTCTTCTGACATGAACGCTTCACCGAGCTTGCCCAGTTTAATATACTTCTTTATATCAGCTACATCACTTTCTCCAAACTGGCTGTCATAAAGCCTCTGCACCGTATCATAGAGGTATAGCCCTTCCTGCGCCTTGGTTGTCGATTTTATATTCCATATAATCAAATTCATACCCAGGGTTTTTGCAATGCTCTGTGCCAGCATGGTCTTGCCGGTTCCTGGTTCTCCTTTGATCAAAAGCGGTTTTTGCAGTGCTACCGCAATGTTCACACTATTTCTCAACTCATCCGTAACTATGTAATCATCTGATCCTTTATAGTCAAGCAATTTAGTTGTCGCCAATTTACATTCCCCCAATTATATCTATATTCCCATAATCATATCACATGCTAGCAGAAATGCCCCGCTTCGTCAACGGATACCGTTATAGCGGTCATAGCTGCCTGTGCGCCCCCCGATTTAAGCACCGGAAGATACTGCGGAGAAGTTACTTGCGCAGAGCTGCAACGAGGTGGGGATCTAAGCACCAGAAAGAAAATGCGCAGTAGTTTTAACATACTGCTGAAACGAGGCAGTGCCTCGTTATAACCCGCCATCTGTTATGTTAATAAAAACCCGGCCGCTTAATAAAGCGAATAACATATTACCTCGTTATAGCAAAGCAGCATTTTTGCCTGCCACAAAACCAGTTGAAAAAGCTGCCTGCAAATTAAAACCACCAGTATAGCCATCAACATCCAATATTTCTCCTGCAAAAAACAATCCTTTAAGCAGACGGGATTCCATAGTCCGGGGATTAACCTCCTTAACATCCACCCCTCCGGCAGTTACAATGGCTTCCGCCAGCGGCCGGGTTTTAACGATGCTGAGTTCGAAGTATTTGAGCAAGTGCAAAAGTTTCTTTCTCTCATCACGCGTAACTTGATGACATTCCTTATCCGGATCAATTTTACTCAAATTAATAATAACCGGTATAAATTTGCGAGGCAGCAGTTCATCTAGAGCATTTTTGAACTGCCTTCGTGCGTATTTAGCCAAATCCCGCTGCAAGCGCTGATCCAACTGCTGATCATCCAAAGCCGGTTTAAGATCAAGCACCAGCTTAACCTTATGTTGGGCGGAAAACAAATATTCGCCAATATCTCTGCTCATACTTAAGATTATGGGACCTGAAACCCCAAAATGAGTAAAGAGCATCTCCCCGAATTCCTCATTAATCTTTTTGCCATCTGCGCGATATGATGAGACACGGACGTTTTTAAGACTCAAACCCTGCAGTTCCTTGACCCAGCTTTCCTCGGTAACCAGCGGGACCAAACCCGGCCGCGGATTAATGATGTGGTGTCCGGCAGCTTTTGCCCACCGGTAGCCATCACCAGTAGAACCGGTTCCCGGGTAGGACATCCCTCCTGTGGCTATAATAACGGCATCGCTATGCAATTTTCCCTTTTCCGTCTCTATCCCTTTTATGGTGTTATGTTCTATGTATAGTGCCTTTACGGGCATGTTTTTTTTAACTTTAACACCACTGCTGATCAGGTTCTGATGAAGGATGTTAACCACATCCATGGCCTGATCCGATTGCGGAAAAACCCTCTGCCCTCTTTCGACCTTGCATTGCAAACCATGCGCAGCAAAAAATTCGATCAAATCATGATTGGAAAAATCGTTCAGTGCACTGAACAAAAATCGCCCATTGCATGCATAACCAGCCATAAAGCGGTCATTCTCGGCTGCCGAGGTCAAGTTACATCGCCCTTTTCCAGTTATAGCCAATTTCTTGCCTACTGCATCTTTTTTTTCCAGCAAATCAACATTGGCCCCTTGCCGCGCTGCAACCGCAGCTGCCATCATCCCAGCCGGACCGCCTCCAGCTACAATCACTTTCTTCAATCATTTAACCTCCCGTAATCCAACCTTTATTGTTAATATTTTTCCAATCTGTTAAAATCATATCAATATAATTGTAAATGAAAGAGAGGTATTTTAATATTGGACAAACCAGCTACCCGTAGTATTCCCATGTTCATACCATTGATTATTGTAACAATACTTGCTTCCATGTATTATTATGCGGCTTTTGTGGAGTCCTCTCCGGAAAAAACGGTGCAGGATTTCTACCAGTCATACTTCGAACGGGATTATGATTCAGTTACAAAAAACCTTAGTGTTTTCTGGTCTATTCGTTTCCTCCCTCAATACAGTTCGATGACCCCGGCCCAGTTGCTGGAGAACCGTGAAAATATAGAAAAGGAAGCAAGTAAAGTAATTGCTCAAATCGAAAGTGAAAATAAGTTACCCCAGAATATCAGCATTGAAATTATGCCCGAATATACAAAAAAATCTGAAAGCAGTGCTCTGGTAGTATACTCTTTTAAAGAAGATGGTCAAGTTTCCGGTATGGAACTGGCGATACTAATTAAAGAAAAAGGTAAATATCGCATTTTCAACATGTCACCAGTAGCTCCTCAAGATCTGGAACAAATTCAACAGGGCAATCTGCAAGAACTTGATGCAGGATTTAAAAAGCTGCTAACCGAGTAATTGCAAAGAAAAAGCAGGACCGTTTTTATGAATCATTTGTATATAAATGACAGCGTAAAAACGGTCCTTTTTATGTATTATCTTACACTATTTATTTTCTGACCGGGAGCAGTATTGGTCTTGTCTACAATTTCACAGCCGCTGGCAATTACCGTTTTAGGGTTAACTGTTACCGATCTGCCTATTTTGCAATTTCTGCCTACTATGCATTTAGTCAGCCTGGATTTGGTTTCTACGATGCTATTATCCCATATGACCGAATCGCATATAAATGCACCTGCCTCTATGCTGCAATTATTGCCGATCACTACGTTTCCTTCGAAATGTACATCATCAGCAATCTGTGCAGCTTCGCCCACAACTATTCTCCCTTTACCATTATTGCACAATATAGGCTGACAATTAGCTTTTAGCTTTCCCTGAAGAATATCGGCATGGGCTTGGCGATAGGTCTCCAGATCTCCCACATCACACCAGTAATTATCAATCGGCACCCCAAAAAAAGGTGCTCCTATTCTGACTAATTCAGGAAATACCTGTTTGCCGAAATCATAAAATTGCCGGGGTGGGATATATTTAAAAATCTCCGGCTCAAATATATAAATACCTGTATTGGCTAGGTGGCTTAATGCTTCTCCCTGTTTTGGTTTTTCCTGAAATTGTTCTATCTTACCCCTGTCATCAGTAACTACTACGCCAAACTGTTCCACTTCCTCGACTTCTTTAAGCGCTATAGTTGCCAGGGCCCCATTTTTCTTATGCTGTGCCCATAAATAAGTGATATCTGCATCAGTAAGTGCATCACCGCTAACCACTACAAAGCAATCATCAAGAAACCATTCACAGTTTTTTACTCCCCCGGCTGTTCCCAACAACTCATCTTCGGGAGAGTAGCCAAGCTGCATGCCAAAATTCTGGCCATCACAAAAATGCTCACTGATAACTTGCTTTTGATAATGAAGATTGGCAATTATCTCCCGAAAGCCATGTTCATGAAGGAGGTTTAATGTTATTTCCATTAGTGGCTGATTAACCATTGGTATCATAGGTTTAGGTATGTCTATGGTCAGTGGCATTAACCTTGATCCTACCCCGGCAGCCATAATCATTGCTTTCAAATTTATCTTTCCTCCCCAATTACTTTAAGAGGATGACAAAGGGATGGGGTTGTTGACAACCTCGATCGTAAGGTTGTCAACAACCCCGTCCTTTGTCACTCATTGTTTATATTTATTGCTATATTCAATTAGCAGGAAATTAAGGTGTGTTTTTATTTCGCCAGTAATAAATGCAAAGCGCTGCCGGTCTTCCGCCAGTTTCAAATAACCGCCGCAGTTAAGCTCATCAATACTGCCTTTCATCTGTTCTATAATTCTTAACATAAGATCTCCATCGTCTTCCATAATATAAAAAGCTAATTCACTCAATTCCTCGTATATTGAAACCAAGCTGTTTTTATTCTTACAGAAAGAATCCAAATGGTTAACCAATGATAGTATTGCCCGGTAGCAATTGTGTACCGGGCTATAATCTTTCATAATATTTACCCTTCTCCTCAACTTTACTAAATTTTACCATTTTTTTATTATTTAGGATTCGATTCCATTATTACCAACATACATCCCTAAACATTTTAATTTAGGATTCGCTATCCGTCAATGCCTTTTATACTTTGTAATAATTTTCTTTGCGACAGTATAATATAATATTTTACAAGATATAACAAAGCAAAAGGGTTCAGGGGTATTAACACAAGTACTTCCCGTATCAACAACCCCGTCACCTTTTGCTTTATGCTTTTTTACTTGTCGTTCTTTACTCAACTTTCGTAGTTGATATATTATGCGACATAACTAGTGTGCTTGTCATTGCTATGAAATAGCGTACGTGTCATTGTTATGAAACTAGCGTACTTGTCATTGCTATGAAACTAGTGTGCGTGTCATTGCGAGAAGCGCAGCGACGCGGCAATCTTCCCAGGTAATTGACTACGTAAATAAAAAACGATCTGACGCTTTTCGTTTATCGTGGCGGGTTATTACCCGTGATAATTGCGAGCGCAGCGCGGCAATGACAGGTTGGCGCTGCGCTTGCAATGACAAGTACACTAGTTTCATAACAATGACATATATGATAGCTCGCGATGTTCGTCAATATGGAATTCTAAACAGTTTATTTTATTGCTTTTTCGGGCTTTTCAGCCTGTTCTTTTGGTCAGAAAGTTGAGTTATTTACTATAAATTTCTTTTCATAAGCATATAATTTATACTGTCTACCATCGCCTGCCAGGAAGCTTCGATTATGTTCTCGGAAACCCCCACGGTACTCCACTGGTTTTTTTCATCTGATGATTCTATAAGCACTCTTACCCGGGCTGCTGTTCCCTGTTTGCCATCCAAAACCCGGACCTTGTAATCGCTAAGATGCATCTGTGCAATTTCCGGATATACTTCGTTCAAGGCTTTACGCAAAGAATTGTCCAAGGCATTAACCGGGCCATCCCCTTCGGCCGCAGTATGGAAAATCTGGTCTCCAACTACCAGCTTTACAACGGCTTCTGCCGTAATTGTGTCATCCTCATTTTTTTCAATAATTAATTTTAGATTTTTTAACTGGAAAAATTCTTTATACTGTCCAAATGCTTTACGAAGAAATAGCTCAAGCGAAGCATCTGCCCCTTCAAATTGAAGTCCCTGGCTCTCCAGTTCTTTTATTTGCTTTATAACCTTACGGGTTTGATCATCGTAATTGTCTATATTAAGATTCAGTTCCTTGGCTTTATACAGCAGATTGGAAATACCGGATAGCTCAGAAACCAAAACCCGGCGGTGGTTTCCTACTTCCTCGGGGTTTATATGCTCATAGGTAAGAGCATCTTTAAGCAAGGCATTGACATGAATACCGCCTTTATGAGCAAAAGCCCCGTAACCGACAAAAGGCTGGTTGTTATAGTGAGGCATATTAGCAACCTCACCAATATAATGAGAAACCTCGCTTAAGTACTTCAATTGGCCTGCGGGCAAGACTTTTTTACCTAATTTTATTTCGAGACTGGGTATTATGGAGCAAAGGTCAGCATTGCCGCATCGCTCCCCATAACCGTTAATTGTACCTTGAACCTGTGTGCATCCTTGCTTGACAGCTAATAGAGAATTGCTTACCGCACAGCCTGAGTCATTATGGGCATGAATTCCCAAAGGCAGCTCGGTAATTTCCCGTACCTTTTTAATTATCGCTTCCAACTCCCAGGGCATGGTTCCTCCATTGGTATCGCAAAGGACCAGGCATTGGGCCCCTGCATTGGCGGCACACGCCAGAACCTGCAGAGCATAATCCGGATTATTCTTGTAGCCGTCAAAAAAATGTTCGGCATCAAAAATAACATCCATCCCTTTGTTTTTTAAAAAGTCAATTGTATCCCTAATCATAGCCAGATTCTCTTCCAAAGTGGTCTCCAGGGCGCGCATCACATGGAAATCCCAGGATTTGCCAAAGATAGTGGCAACACTTACCCCAGTTTGCAGTAACGCCTTTATGTTGCTGTCTTGTTCCACACTGACATCCGGTTTACGGGTGGAACTAAAGGCAGCTATACGTGCATGCTGCCATTCCATATTTCTCGCTACATTAAAAAACTCCAGATCTTTAGGATTACTCCCCGGCCATCCGCCTTCTATGTATGATATTCCTAAATAATCGAGCTTTTTAGCAATCTTTATTTTATCTTCAAGGGAAAAAGACAGACCTTCCCCCTGTGATCCATCTCTTAAAGTTGTATCATATATTAATACATCAAAGTTTTTATCCCCAATTGATAAACCTCCTGTCATTTCTTTCCCAGGCTTTAAATTCGGTAACAAATTACTCTCCATTTCTAATTTTATTTGCTACCATATCACCCATTTCTATTGTGTCAAGCATTTTTTTCCCGTCTTCCATCAAATCAGGTGTGCGATAGCCTTCAGCCAGCACACTTCTTACTGCCTGTTCAATAATCTGAGCTTCTGTTTCCAATTGGAATGAATGCCTGAGCATCATGGCTGCTGACAATATAGTTGCAAGCGGGTTGGCCTTCTTCTGTCCCGCAATATCCGGGGCACTGCCGTGGGAAGGTTCATAAAGCCCTACTTGTCCGCCAATGGAGGCACTGGGCAGCATGCCGATGGAACCTGTCAGCATTGAAGCTTCATCGGTCAGAATATCCCCGAACATATTCTCGGTTACAATTACATCAAACTGCCGGGGATTTCTGATCAGCTGCATTGAACAGTTATCTACATACATATGACTAGTTTCAACATCCGGGTATTCTTTAGCCAGTTCCATAACCGTTTCCCGCCACAAACGCGAACTCTCCAGCACATTGGCTTTGTCTACCGAGCACAGGTTTTTACGGCGTTGGCGGGCTGCTTCATAAGCAAAACGCACGATTCGCTCTATTTCATAGGTGGAATAGCTTAGTATATCGGTAGCCTTTTGGCCTCCATCAGCAGTTTTTTCCCGGCTCTTCTCTCCAAAATAAATTCCTCCGGTCAATTCACGGATAACTAGAATATCTACCCCTTCAATTACTTCTTCTTTTAGAGTCGAGGCCTGGGAAAGGCCTGGAAAAAGCACACTGGGACGAATATTGGCATATAGGGCCAGTTCCTTGCGCAGTGGTAATAGAGCTCCCACTTCAGGCCGCAGATGAACGGGCAAATTATCCCATTTAGGTCCGCCTATGGCACCTAGCAAGACTGCATCGGAATTTCGGCAAAGCTCCAAAGTTTCTGCGGGCAGCGGATTCCCAACTTCATCATAAGCAGCTCCTCCGATGAGGGCTGCAGTATATGCAAATTCATGACCAAAGCGCTCTGCTACGGCATTGAGAGCTTTAATTGCTTCCGGAACTATCTCTACTCCTATGCCATCGCCTGGCAATACTGCTATTTTATACATTAGCTCCATCCTTTCAAACATCTTGAATCGTTTTTAGGTTTTGGAAGATACTGCGCAGTAGTTTCAACATACTGCTGCAACGAGGCAGCGCCTCGTTATAACCCCCCACCTTTTTGTTAATAGGAACCCGACCGCTTAAGAAGCGGGGGACCTATTTTCAACTCGTTATATCAGGGGGTATTTGTTAACTTCAACTGCATTGCTTAATATCCCTCAAATATCCTAATATTGTTTCTGATTGCAGCCTCACCGGTTATTAGGTTTTTCCCGCACATATTCAATCAAGCCGCCTTTGTCCATAATTGCCTGCATAAATTCAGGAAAAGGCATGGCCTGGTAT